>JBEKTG010000125.1:0-8381 GCA_049516275.1 Candidatus Acidiferrales bacterium | reverse complement strand
CAACGACCTCCGGGTTATGAGCCCGACGAGCTACCAGGCTGCTCCACCCCGCGAAATGAATACTACGCGACTTGCCGTTTTTCCGCAACCGCGTGGGCAAAAACTTCCGCGAAAATTTTTGCCGGGATTTACCAGGAGCTGTACGGCGTATTTTCGAAGGGGGACACGTCGCTCGATGTGGAATGCACGTCGGTGATGCCTACCGTGGTCTGATCGGGGCTGGCTAGCAGGTCGTCGCTGGAGGTGGCCCAGTCCTTTTGCTTGGTGATCGGGTCGCGGGGAATTTCGCGCAGGTAGCCGGAGCTTACCAGGTCGTCGAGGGAGTTGGGGCCGGCTTCCTTGTCGAGGGTGTACTGCTGGATGGCGTTGCGCATCACGAAGAGGTCCTGTTTGAGGGCGGCTTCGTGGGAGCGGATGATGGATTGTTCGAAGCGGCCCGCGCCGATGGTGGCGAGGATCAGGATGATCGCCATCACGATCATCAGTTCGAGCAGCGTGAAGCCGCAGGAGTCGCCGCTCGCGCCCCGCGCCATTTGTCGTGACATTTTTTGTGATATTTTTCGCAACACTTGCCGTGACATTTTGGGTGCCGTGGTCTCGTTGTTCACAAGCTGCTCTCGGCTAATACCGGCCGGCTCGCCGCCGCGCCTTACCACTCGGAGTATTTTGAGCCATCGAGCGCCGTGCCCTGGCTTTTGCTGAACACGTCAAACACATCCTGGCCGCCCCAGCTGTCGGAGTCGGCGTCGTCCTGCACGGAGCGCAGCCCCCAGTCCTTGTTGCCGGTCATGGGATCGACGGGAATTTCGCGAAGGAAGCGTACCTGCCGGTCTTTGTCCTGCTGCGCGGACATGAGCTTGACGCCCTTCGCCAGCGTGTCGAGGTCAGGCGGGTAGCCTTCGGTGCCCGCGGCGACCTTGATCAGATTCTTGTCCGAGGCGTCTTTGTAGCGGTCGATCGCGTCGCGCATTTGCCGCAGATCGTAGCGCAAATCCGCCTCTCTGTGCCGCCGGATGGTCACCCGCGCCAGGGGAATCGAAACGGAAGCGAGAACCAGGAGAATGGAGCAGGCCACGATGAGTTCAAGCAGCGTCGTGCCTGCCTCGAAAGTGCGGATGCGCCTCCCGTCAATGCGAGGCGCCGATGCGGGTCGAGTCAACAGACTGTGAAGGGAGCCGTTCATCGCTTACTGCACCCGGATGGTCGCCGCTCCGGAAACGACGGGAATGCTTTGCTGCTGCGAATTGCGGGCGTTGACCTGAAGAACCTGAATGTCGGAGTTGCCCGGAGCCACGGCGCGAATTTTGAATCCCAGCAGAGTGCCCGACCCGTTTACACCTGGGGTGTTCGGCTGGCGCGTAGCCGAGACGACGACTTCGCCGCGCTGCTCGTCGATTCGCTGGACGATGGCGATCTGCTGCGATCCGCCGGACAGGAATCCTCCGTCGCTTACTTCCTCCACCTGCACGACGGCCGGGTTGTAGTGAATCAGCAGGGGAATGGAATAGAGATCGTTTACGTTGGTGACGGAAAGTCCGAGGGTAGCGTGGTCGCCGGGCTTCATGGTGGCAGTGGCCGGATCGAAACGCAGTTGCGGGGCCGCGGTAGCGCCTCGCGGCATCTGCGGGGTCGGCTGGCTTGCGGGCGGCCCGGCTGGCGCAGGCTTGGGGGGCTGCGGCAGCGCAGCCTGAGGCTCTGTATCGTCCCGATAGACGCGGACGTTGGTGTCGGTTCCCGCGGCCAGGGTGCGCAGGTCCTCGGCTGAAATGGAAGGGAAGCGGATGATATGCGGCGTCAGCACGATCAGGATTTCCTGATCCGAGACCTCTTTGCTGATGTCCGACGACAAATATTGCAAAAATGGAATCTGCGAAATGCCGGGTATCCCATTCAAGTTCTTCGTGGTGTCGCGCTCGATCAGGCCACCGAGGACGCTGACCTCGCCGTCCTTGAGTCGAATATCGTGTTCGATCTTGCGCTGGCTGATGATGGGCTGCTGGATGCCGCCGATGGTGCTCTGGCCGGCAATCGAGGAAACGTCCACGGTGAGCTTCATGCTGACATCGCCGTCCGGGTGCACGCGGGGGGTTACGTCGATATTGACGCCCACATCGATGTACTGAAACTGTGTGTTCACGAGGGGGTTCACGACTCCGGCGCCGCCGCCGACTCCCACGCCGACTCCGGCCTGGAAGCTGCCGGTCGCCACGGGAACGCGCTGCCCGATCTTGAGCGAAGCCTTCTGGCCGTCGCTGACGCGCACTTGCGGGTCCTGGATGATCTGCGTGTTGTTGTCGGTGAGGATGGCCGTTGCTGTCGCGCCCGGCAAAGTGAGGCTGTAATCGGCCGTCGAGAGATTCTGCAAATTGTTCAGGGTGATCTGCGGCACCGTAGTGGTGGACGATGTGCTCGTCGTGGTTGAGCCGCTCGTCGTGGTGCTGGTTGTTGTTCCGGGCTGTAGGGCAGTGCGCGGATTGAACGTCAGCGTGGCGCTTTGCCCCGGCAGAATTCCCAGATTGCGCAGCCGGTCGCGGTTGGCCGAGAGCACCTGCACATGGATCAGCACTTCGGGCTTGGCCTTATCGATATCGCGGATGATTTTCGACGCGAGCAACAGCTTGTCGGGCGTGTCGCGGATCACGATGGCGTTCTGCGCGTTCACCTGTTGAAGGCGGCGCAGGTCGAGCAGCTGGCGCAGGCCGGTAACGATTTCGGTGAGGTCCTGGGGCGTCAGCGTGTTCGAGAGATAAAAGGTGCGCACTTCCTCGTCTTCAATGTCCCGCCGCTTCTGCGGATTGTCCGGGGCCACAAAAATCACGCTGGCCGTGAGCGGCTTCCAAAACGCCTTGCTCTCCAGAGACACGGCGTCAAGACCCTGCTCCAGAGTGATGTTGGGAAGTTCTACCGAAATGCGCCGGGACGTGAAATCGGGGTCGAAAATCACGCTCAGGCCGGCGAGTTTCGCGATGGTCTCGTAGACGACGCGTGCGTCGTTGGTCATTTTCAGATTAATCGGTTCGACCGAAATCGGCTTCAGGGCAGGAGGGCCGGAAAGCAGGTCGCCGTCGTCGTCAGGATTGGGATTTACCCGGGTGGAGGCGTCCGCGGCATTTTTCGTCGCGATCATCGACATGGTTTTCTTGATTTCCTGATCGGCGGCGGCGTTGGAAGGATCGATAGCCTCGGCCTTTTCAAACTCCGCGAGGGCCAGTTGCAGGTCGCCCTTGTTGAGAGCTTTTTCGCCGGCTTCGACGTGAAATTGCCCGGCTTCCAGGCGCATCTTGGTCGCGCTCAGTTTGTATTCGACGTTGGTGGGCTCGGCGTGCAAGGCCTTTTCGTAATGCACGAGCGCGGTGTCGTAATCCTGCACGGCTTCAGCCTTGCGACCTTCCTGGAAGTCCTGATTGTCTTTGGGGCAGCCGGCCAGCAGGATGACGGCGCATGCCAGGATGGGCAGATAAACTTTACGGTCCAGAAGCATTATCCTCCGCCCGAAATGGGTCGAAACGCTTCGAAGTCTAGCACCCGCGTTATGATGCGGCAACAATCGTCGGCGTTGCCGTTGACGATTAGTTATCACAAAGAGAATGTGCTCGCATTACAGGCAGGTGAAATGGCCGGGAGGGGAGCCGGTTCCACGCCGCGCCTTGCGGCATGTTGCGAACGAACGCTATGATAGCACCAGCGTGAAATCCAATTCGAAAAAAGGGGACTGGGAAGGCGTAAAAATTGTCGCCCAGAACCGCGCGGCTTCCTACAACTACACCCTGCTGGACAAGCTGGAGGCCGGGCTGATCCTCGTCGGCACCGAGGTGAAGAGCCTGCGCGAAGGCAAGGGAACGCTTCGCGAAGCCTACGCGGAAATTCGCCTGGGCGAAGGCTGGCTGATAAACTGCCACATCCCCGAGTATCTGCCGGGAGGCTTGCGGAATCATGACCCGCTCCGGAAACGGAAATTGCTCCTGAACCGGCGCGAACTCGACCGTCTGACCATCCAGACACAACAGAAAGGCCTGACGGTCGTCCCTTTGAAGATTTATTTCCGGGACGGTATTGCGAAATGCGAACTTGCGGTTGCCAAGGGCAAGAAATTCCACGATCGCCGCGAATCCGAACGCCAAAAAGAAGCCAAACGCGAGGCCGATGAAGCGATGTACCGCTCGCGGCGCCGATAACTGCTCTAAAACGAAAGGAAGACATGCAGATTCAACTGGAGTCCCAGCCGTACGCCTCGATTGAGACCGACGCGCTCGTTACCTACGTGTTCGATCGCGAGGATAAGTTCGACGGAGTTCTCGCCGATATCAATGTCGCCATGAGCGGGCGCCTCAGCGCGCTTGCGGCCAGCGGCGAGCTTACCGGCAAATCGCTCGAGATGACCCTGATTCACTTCCCGCAAGGGCTCGCCGCGCAGCGGCTGTTGCTTGTGGGAGCAGGGAAGCCGGGCAAATTTGCCGTCTCCGACTTGCGCAAGATTGCCGGAGCCGCCCTGCGCTATCTGAAACCCCGGGGCGTGAAGAAAGTTGTGTTTCTGGCGCGCGAGGGGGAGCGAAGTCCCGAGGCGGCGCAGGCGGTCGTGGAAGGGTTCGAAGCGGCGAACTTTGAGTCCGACACGTATCGTACGGAGAAAAAGAAACGCGAAATTCAGTCGGTCTCACTGGCTGGATTTGAGGGCGGGCTTGGCGACAGTCTGCAGATGGCGGTCGAACATGGCTGCGTTATCGGCGAATCGCAGAACTTTGCGCGGCAGCTGATCAATGAGCCCTCGAATATTTTGACGCCTCGCGTTCTCGCGCAGCGCGCGGAGGCGATGGCGAGGGAAGTCAGCCTGGGCGTCGATGTGCTGGACGAGCGCAGGATCGCCGAGCTGAAAATGGGCGCGCTGATTGGCGTGGCGCAGGGAAGCGCCGAGCCGCCGCGCGTGATCGTGGTGCGGTACGAGCCGCTGACGCCGCGCCCCGAAGCGCCGGTGCTGGGTTTGGTGGGCAAGGGCGTTACGTTTGATACCGGCGGCATCTCGATCAAGCCGGCGAACAACATGGAGAAGATGAAGTACGACATGGGCGGCGCCGGCACCATGCTGGGCGCGATGCGGGCGCTGGCGTTCCTCAGGCCTTCGGTGCCGGTGATCGCGGTGATCCCGTCGGTGGAGAACATGCCGGGAGGCCGCGCGCAGAAGCCCGGAGACGTTCAGACAGCGATGTCCGGCAAGACCATCGAAGTGATCAACACGGACGCCGAGGGCCGGCTGATCCTGGCCGACGCCGTCACCTACGCGAAGAAGCTGGGCTGCACGCATCTGATCGACGCGGCCACGCTGACGGGCGCGATCGAAGTGGCGCTCTCGAACGTCCATGTGGGCGCGTTTGGCACGCCGCGCGAGTTTCTGGACAAGTTCCTCGAGAGCGCGAAGGCTGCGGGCGAAAAGATGTGGCCCATGCCGATGGACGACGAATACCAGGAGATGATCAAGAGCAACATCGCCGACATCCGCAACACCGGCAGCGGCAAGGGCGGCGGAGCGAGCACGGGCGCGTGGTTCATCAAGGAGTTTGCCGAAGACACGCCATGGATCCATCTCGACATCGCGTCCACATGCTGGGTGGACGAAGGGCGTCCGTGGTTGGCGAAGGGGCCGACGGGCGTTGCGATTCGCTCCATCGTCGATTTCGCGATGAAGCTGCAGTAACGCGCCGAGCCGCTACATTTTTTCGGGGGCGGTGATTCCCAGCAGCGCTAGCGTTGTGACCAGCTGCTCGCGCACTAGCTGCGTCAGGCGCACGAGGAACGCGCGCTTTTCGGGGTCTTCTTCCGAGAGAATGTGGTGCTTGTGGTAGAAGACGTTGAAGGCTTGCGCGAGTTCGAAGGCGAAGCGCGCGAGGAATGCGGGCTCCTGCATGGCGACGGCGGCGTCCATGCGCGCGTCGAGCGAGCCTGCCAGCAGAATCAGCTCCCACAGATCGTCGCCCGCGGGTGACGCCAGGAATTTCGCGACGTCGATCTCGCCGCGCTCGATCCGCTGCAAATTTTCCGCATCTACCGCTTCGAACTCCGGATGCTTGGCTGCTCCCTTGCGCAGGATTCCGTTCACGCGAACGACCGCGTATTGCACGTAGGGGCCGGTCTCGCCTTCAAAGCTCAGCGCGTCCTTGAAATCGAAGGCAATCACCGTGGAGCGGGTGAAGCGAAGCAGAAAATAGCGCAGCGCCCCGATGGCGATGGCGTGCGCGATGGCGGAGCGTTCGGCTTCGGGCAATTCGGCGTGACGCGCGTCCACTTCCTTGCGGGCGCTGGCTTCGAGCTGGTCGAGCAGGTCGTCGGCCTTCACGCCCTGGCCCTTGCGGCCGCTCACTTCGATGTAGGGGCGCTTGGCGTCCTCGGGAGGAATGTCGTAGCCCATCTCGAGCGCGCAGCGCGGGGTGAGCGCGACCACGTTATAGGCGAAGTGCTTGAGGTTGTCGGCTTCGGCTGTGTAGCCTAGGGCGCGCAATGCTTCGACGACCACCTGCTGCGGGTAGGCCTGGCGAGAGTCGATCACATTGAAGACTTCGTGTGCGTGGCCGAATTCGGGATGCGAGACGTTTTCGCGCGGCTCGCTCGTGGTGGACCATACTTCGTGCCCGTCCGGATGCGTGTAGAACGGCTCGTAGTAGAAATCGCGCGGGAGCAAGCCGAATTTCCAGAGGTGGTTGGCGATGTCTTTTCCCACGTAAGTAACGGTGCCGTTCGAGCGAACGATGATTTTCGCCTCGGCCTCCTCGGCGGGCTCTTCCTTTTCCTCTACTTCCTCTGCCTCCTCAGCTTCCTTTGCTTCCTTTTCGTTTTTCGGCAGTTCCATCACCCAGCAGCCCTTGTTCTTGCCTTCGGTGGCAAACTGGATAGCGTTGCGCTCCTTGAGCATCTCGAAAGCGGCGTCCCAGAATTTCAGGTGCAGGATTTCGCTTTCGCGGGTGAGCAGGTCGTAGTCGATGCCGAGGCGGTCGAGGGTGCGCAGGTGGCAGTGGACGATGGCGGTGGCGACCACCTCCGCCATTTGCGCGGCTTCGCCGTGGCCCTCTTCGATTTCCTGCAGCGTTTTGCCGCGGAGTTCGAGGCGGGCCTTGTCCTCGGCGAGAAATTGCGTGACGCGGGTGTAGAGGTCCCAGCAGAGGTAGTCGAAGCGCGGCGCGGCGGCGAGCTGGCGCACCTCGTCGAGCGATTTCGGCTCCAGGTGGATGAACCCGAGGACGACGTCGGCAACCTGCACGCCGGTGTTGTCGATGTAATTCTGCACCTCGACGCGGCGCCCGTCGTAGCGGAGCACGCGCGCGAACGTGTCTCCCAGGACGGCGTTGCGCAGGTGGCCGATGTGCGCGGCCTTGTTGGGATTGATGCTGGTGTGCTCGACGACGACCTTGGGCGCATCGGCTTTGGGCTGCGCCGCCCCTTGCGCCGAGCCTTTTCCTGCTTCGGTGGCGGCGCCGCGAAAGAATTCCGCGCGGTCGAAGAACGCGTTGAGGTATCCGCCTCCGGCCACTTCCACGCGCGCCACGCCCGGGATGGGCTTGAGCGAATTGGCAATCTCCTGCGCGAGCGCCCGCGGAGGTTTTTTGAGGCGCTTGGCGAGCTCGAAGCAGAGCGGGGAGGCCACTTCGCCCATGGCGAGCTTGGGAGGGCGCTCCGTCACGATGGGGACGTCGGTCTTGTACCGCTCGTGGATGTGGTGGCGCAGCGCTTTGCGAATCCGGTCCTCGACCGCTTTATACACGTGGCTCCTTGGGTTGGCGCAGAAATGGACGATGGAGAAGGCGTCGCGCGATTATAGGAAAAGCGCCGGAGAAGGTCAAAACGCGCTCCTCACTGCGTCTTGTAACCGCGGATGCTCCGTGCCTTGCGAGAGAAGCAGATCCTTCGTCGCTGCGCTCCTCAGGATGACAGCGTGATGCGTAGAACCACGGATGGAGTTTAGTCGCTGAATGCGCGTGCGAAAGTTGCTGCAGCGCACCTTCATAAGAGTGTCGAGTGAGCGCGACACCGATTGTTTGTTTTGAGTCACTTGGATGCGATTCCGTTCGTCCGAGTGTGTCGAGTGAGATGCGTGCGAAAAAGCTGAAATTTTTGGCTGGAAGAAGGGAAGCGGGCGACGCGGGAGTGCGTAGTTGTGCGGATGGCTCCGTAGTTTTCTCGATTCGCCGCCTCCGCCCTGTATTTACTTTTCGCTCGTCGCTCATGCCGTGGCCAGCGTAGCAAGTTCAAGCGGGATTACAAGGATGTGCTTCGCGTGGTGATTTGGCACTCTCGTCGCTGAAGGCTACAGTGCTCGATTAGATGCAAGTAATTGAGGAATGTATCTCCTCGGAATTATTCAACCGCTTTCAGCGTTGCCAGCAACTGGGGCGCGA
>JBEKTG010000124.1:0-8382 GCA_049516275.1 Candidatus Acidiferrales bacterium | reverse complement strand
GCGGCCTACTTTCTTTCCCCTCTAGTGAGGGGTGAGACGATGGCCGGAACCGTCGCGATTGTCCTTACAACGGCAGCCATCCTGGCAGGCATTTTCCGTGATGCTAGGGACAACGGATTCAGGCCTGTTCATTTCATTCTGCCTTTTTATGGCTCCCTGATTGTTCTTTGGAACTATCCGAACGCGAACCGGTTCCTGATTCCTTTACTGCCTTTATTGGGGGCTGGGCTATGGCTCGAAAGCAAACGTCTATTGGAAATGGCGAGCGCTGCGACTGGCGTCGGTAAACATTTGACTGAAAAGCTAATCGCTGGCGGATTCAGTATCCTGCTGGCCGCGTTCGCGTTGGCCTTATTGGTAAACTATTTCGGAAAGGCCAGATCCCTTTTCCCTGAGGTGAGCCGAAAGCGTGCAGCTCTACTGTTGGAAAAGCGGGAGGCGTATGACTGGCTGGCGCGCTTGCCGGACGCCCGCGCTCGCGTCGTCGCTTACGAAGACGGGAGTTTGTATCTCTATACGGGCCACCAGGCTAGTCGGGCCTTCACCTTCACAACGGCCGAATTTTACGATCCTCCGCGCCTTGATAGTGACTTGGAGCACTTCACCGATGTTGCGCGAGCAATAAACGCTGCATATTGGGTTTCATCGGCCGATGATTATGGTTACGAATGGCCAGCCGCCTACGCAAAGGGCCAAGCCCGAATGACAGATCTGGAAAGAGTGCTTGCCGTAGCTTTTCGCAGTCAGCAAAACCGGGTGACGATATATTCTCTAGATTGCGCGCTCTCAAAGGACGCGACTGCTTGTAGGTCGGCCCTAGGTCTATTGTCTCCAGCATTCCATAAGTTGCAGGCCGTTGAGCAGCATCCAAGGTAGTAATTTTTTTTGAGGCTCCCGTGATTTCTTTCCACCCATCCGAAAGGACGCGGATCACAGTTCCAAGTGTCTCCCAATGGTGACACTTTTTGGGCCCCTCCCTGGCCCCTGAGGCAGTGATCAGAAGTATGGGACCCCTATCGGCAAGATAAGTAGAGGTTTACACCTTCCCGTACCCATAGCATCATCTGGCGCGACAGATGCTTAACCTAATATGGGGACGACAGGTGTCGTACCACTACTATTCTTCGAGGGGAGCGAAATGAGAAACTTTCTGGTGCGGATGTGGAGAGATGAAGAGGGACAGGATCTAACAGAATATGCATTGCTTATTGTTTTGGTGGCGCTATTTGCGATCGGCGCGATGAAAGGACTTGCCACCGCAATTAGCAGCGCATTCGGAAATGCTGCCGCCGGTCTGAGCACTGCAGCTTCGAATTAGCACTCTGCGGAGCTCTCTCGTCAAACTTTTTCGAGTGTGGCTCTATCTGGATAGAAAGCAAGAATCACTTGATTGGAGATAACCTTGTTTGGGGAGTGACGATTGTTTTTGTAGGCTGCTCGGCTGTGCTGGACGGCCTCACTCGCCGAATTCCCAACTGGCTGACGGTTTCGGGCTTTCTTGCGGGCATATTAGTGCATGCAGCCCTGGGCGGGCTGCATAGTGCGCTCACCGCGATGGAAGGAGCAGGGCTGGGGCTCGCGATTCTGCTCCCGCTCGTATTACTTCGTGCGCTTGGGGCCGGAGATTGGAAACTAATGGGGGCTTTAGGAGCGCTGGTGGGTCCGACGATGCTCTGGTTTGTACTTGTTGCGAGCGTTATGGTGGCGGGCCTTATGGCGGCCTTTCTTGTGGTTCGGGCCGGCCGCGTGTGGCAGACCTTTCACAACATGGGGCTGATCATCATGGGTTTCTTTACATTTGGGTTGCGGGCGCATCCGGAGATTTCGCTCGATAATCCTGACGCTCTCAAGCTGCCGTTTGGGGTGGCGGCGGCGGTGGGGACTTTGATTTGTTTTGTGGCGGCGCACTGGCACCTGGGAATTTAAGGAGATTGGCTTCATGAATCGAGATCGCATGCTGATTGGGCTGGGGGTGGCGCTGCTGGTGGCCTTCCTGCTCAGCAATTTCGTGTATCACAAATTCCAGGAAGCCTCCGTCGTGAAGCCCGTGCCCATGGACAAGATTGTGGTGGCGGCGCGGCCGATTCCGCTGGGGACGCGGCTGGACTCCTCTATGCTGCGAACGATCTCGTGGCCGATCGGCCAGCCGGTAGCGGGCATGTGCCGGCGAACGCAGGATTGCACGAACCGGGCCTTGATCACGCCTGTGGCGGAGAACGAACCGATCCTCGATAGCAAACTGGCTCCGACGGCGGCCGGCGCGGGACTTGCGGCTGTGATTCCCGAGGGCATGCGGGCGATGTCGGTGGCGGTAAATGACGTGGTGGGCGTGGCCGGGTTCGTGACTCCTGGGACGATGGTGGACGTGATGGTGACGGGAGCGATGACCGGAGGGGGCCAGGGCGGCCAGATCACGCGAACAATTCTGGAAGATGTGCGGGTTCTGGCTGCGGGACAGAAAGTGCAGCAGGACCAGGAAGGAAAACCGCAAACGGTGCCGGTGATCACGCTGCTGGTGGCTCCCGAGGACGCGGCAAAACTCGCGATGGCCAGTACACAAGGGAAGATTCAGCTCGCTCTTCGCAACACGGTGGATACGAGCACAGCATCGCCGGCGCCGGTGCTGCAGAGCGTGCTGTTCGCCTCCGACGCACCCGTGGTGGCTCCGGTGAGGCATGTGGCGGTGGCCAAGGCACCGGCGGCTCCGGCGCCCTATCAAGTGGAAATTATTACGGGAAGCAAACGCGAGACAAAGAACTTCACTGAGCAATAAGGCGTTCACAGGAGAATTTGGATGTCTCAATCGATGTCTCGATGGCTTGCCACGCACAACCTATTTAAAATTGCCGGCGGGATGGCAATTTCAGGCTTCGTCCTGCTGAGTGGAACCGCGCTGAACGCGCGGAAGCAGAACACGACCGCGTCCGTGGCCCCTTTTCAACAGCCTGCTACGCTGGCGCAAGCCGCAGCAACTGGACAAGCGGGCGGACAACCCTCCGACCAGGTTCAAATGCCGGCGCAGGGCGACACACAGGTATTGCATTTGATGGTAGGGCGTTCGCTGGTGGTCACGTCGCCCACACGCATCAAGCGAGTTTCGGTAGCCGATCCCTCGATTGCCGATGCGATCGTAGTAAGCCCGAATCAGGTGCTGGTGAACGGGAAGGTACCCGGCGGCGTGTCGCTGATGCTATGGGACGATTCGGATCAAAGCCAGGCGTTCGAGGTTTCCGTCGACATCGACATCCTGAGCCTGAGCGAGAAAATTCACGAGGTATTTCCGAACGAGCAGGTGCAAATCGAGACTTCGAAGGATTCCGTGATTCTTTCAGGGCATGCGTCATCGATAGCGGTGGCGGATAAAATCATGGAAGTGGTGAAGAACGCGACGCCGAAAGTCACGAGCCTGATCGTGACTCCCGCGGTGCAGCCTGGGGAAATTCTGCTGGAAGTGAAATTTGCCGAGGTGGACCGGTCGGCGGTGAACCAGTTCGGCATCAACATTCTGAGTCTGCCTGGGGCGAAGAATGTGGGTTCGATTACCACGCAGGAGTTTGGACCACCGTCTTTGACCGGGACGCTGAGCCAGGGCGGAGTTGCCGGCACAACCACCAGCACGGCGACTGCTACGACAACGAACGCGGGCGGCGTCTCCGTAAGCAATCTGCTCAATATTTTCCTTTACCGGCCGGACCTGAACCTGGCGGCTACGATTCAGGCGCTGCAACAACAGAATATTCTGCAGATCCTGGCGGAGCCTAACCTGCTGACGGCCTCGGGCAAGGATGCCGCATTTCTGGCGGGCGGCCAGTTTCCTTATCCGGTTCTGCAATCGACGGGCGGCAGCGGAGGCACTTCCGGAATCACGATCCAGTTCAAGGAATATGGCGTCCGGCTGAGCTTCACTCCGACGATCATGGCGGACGGCCTGATTCACCTGAAGGTGCAGCCGGAAGTGAGCTCGCTGGATTTTACAAACTCAGTGACGATTTCGGGCTTCACGATTCCCGCGCTTTCGACAAGGCGAGTAGAATCGGAAATGGACTTAAGGGACGGGCAGACGTTTGCGATTGCGGGATTGATCGACAACCAGGTGCAGACGCAGCTATCGAAGATTCCGGGAATCGGAGACATTCCGATTCTGGGGAACCTCTTCAGGAGTCATGCGACGACCAAGAGCCGGGACGAACTTCTGGTGATCGTGACGCCGCGGATCGTCCGGCCGCTGGCTCCCAACGAGGTGCCCCCCGGACCGGCGTTCACGATTCCGTTCCTGGTGCCCACAGGGGCGCAGCCGAACACGCCGGCGACGCGATAGAGGAATGATTGTGACCTTATTCGGACAAAATCCGCTCAACAGAAACCAGGGCCCATGCTAACGGCAGCCATCGTGAGCGGCGACCCAGCCAGCGCAGCGCAGCTGCTCGCGGGGCTGGAGCAGACCGGTCTCGTGAATCCGTTCATCAAGCAGTGGACGATTTCCGCGGACAAATTGCCGGACGCCGGAGAGGTGGTTGCGGACATTGTGCTGCTGGACCTTGGGCGCGACCCGGAACCTTTCTTTATTTTCGGGACGCATCTGCGGCGACTGCGGCCTTCGGTGCGGCTGATCGCGTGTTCGGCGACGAACCCGCCGAATCCCCAGATGCTGCTGGATGCGATGCGGAGCGGCGTGCAGGATTTCGTGGCGAAACCGGTGACGCCGGCAGGGCTGAAGGACATTCTGGCACGCTTCAGCGAGCAAGGCCATTCAACAGGCAGAGCCACTGACAAACTGATCGCCGTGATGGGATCGAAAGGCGGCGTGGGAACGACGACGGTGGCGGTGAATCTGGGTGTGCAACTCTGCGCGCACACGAACAAGCGGGCCGTCCTGCTGGATTTTGCGCGGCCACTGGGCAACGCTCATCTTTTGCTGGATCTGCACCCGCGCTTCGGCATTCGCGATGCGATCGACAACCTGGACCGGCTCGACAGCCACTTCTTCGCCGGACTGCTGGAACGGCACAAGTCCAAACTGGAGATTCTCGGCGGAGCCATGCAGCCGGAGGAGTGGCAAACCATTCCGACCGAGCCGCTCGGCCGCGTTGTCAACGTCGCGCAATCCGGGTTCGATGTGGTGCTGGCGGATTTGGGTTCGCACTTCGCGTCAGACTTGAGTCCGGTGCTCACGACGGCGCGGATGATACTGATCGTTGTCGAGGCCAATGTACCGTCGTTGTGGACGCTACAACGCCGCTTGCTGGCGTTGACGGGCCTGGGAGTGGATCCGGACAGGGTTCGGCTGGTTGTGAACCGGTGGCACAAGGGCGACGAAGAACCGCTCAAGAGCATCGAGAAGGAAACGAAGCGCTCGGTGTTTGCATGCCTGCCCAACGATTTTCGAAAAGCCAGCGCGGCGATGAATCTGGGCACGCCGCTAATGGAGAACCACAACAACATGCTGACGGACCAGTATAGACAGCTGGCCGAGCAGTTGACGGGAGTTTCCCGCGGACCAGCCGGCAAGCGCGGCGGACTCGGCAACTTTTTCACATTCCCAGGAAAGAGATAAATCTGAATGCCTCCTCAACTTCCCGGCCCCGGAACTCGGGCTGATTTCAGCGCCGTAAAGACGGCGATACACCGCAGGCTGATCCAGAAGCTGAACCTGGACCGCCTGAACGAAATCAAGAGGGAAGAGGTTCGCCGCGAAGTGTCTCAGATACTGGAAGCGCTGGTCGTCGGCGAATCCACTCCGATGAATTTGCAGGAGCGGGAGAGGCTGGCCCAGGAAGTCCTCGATGAGGTATTCGGGCTGGGGCCGCTGGAACCACTGCTCAACGATCCGACCGTCTCCGATATTCTGGTGAACACCTACCGCCGCGTGTATGTGGAACGAAACGGCCTTCTGGAAATGACTTCGGTGCAGTTTCGCGATGACGCCCACCTGATGGGCATTATCGATCGTATCGTGTCGGCAATCGGGCGGCGCGTGGATGAATCCTCTCCCATGGTGGATGCGCGGCTTGCGGACGGCTCGCGCGTGAACGCGATTATTCCTCCGCTGTCGGTGGACGGCCCGTGCCTTTCGATCCGGCGATTCGGACGCGATCCGCTGACGGCAGACGACCTCATCACCAATAACACCTTGACTCCGTCCATGCTGGAACTGCTCCAAGGATGCGTGAAGGCGCGGCTGAATATCCTGATTTCCGGCGGCACGGGCGCGGGCAAAACGACTTTTCTCAACGTGCTGTCTTCGTTCATCTCCGATCGCGAGCGCATCGTGACCATCGAAGACGCGGCCGAATTGCAGTTGCACCAGGATCACGTGGTCCGGCTGGAAACGCGACCGCCGAACATCGAAGGCAAAGGGGCGGTGCATCAGAGGCAGCTTTTAATCAACTCGTTGCGTATGCGGCCCGACCGAATCATCGTCGGCGAGGTCCGCAGCGACGAAGCGCTCGATATGTTGCAGGCCATGAATACGGGCCACGACGGGTCGCTGACGACGATTCACGCCAACGCTCCGCGGGACGCCCTGGGGCGCCTGGAAACCATGGTGGCGATGGCCAATCTCAATATTCCGGACACCGTTTGCAGGCGGCAGATTTCTTCGGCGCTCGACGTGGTGGTCCAGGTGAGCCGGCTCAGCGACGGGACGCGCAAGGTTACCAACGTTTCCGAGATTACCGGGATGGAAGGCGACATTGTCGCGATGCAGGATATTTTTGTTTTTGAAAAGCACGGTGTGCGAGAGAACGGCGAAGTGCTGGGCGAGTTCAGGGCGACCGGGATCCGTCCAAAATTCAGCGACCGGCTGCTGGTGACAGGAATTCAGCTGCCGGCGGCGATGTTCGAATTTGCCCGGAGGCGGTAGGAACGCTGCGATGATTGCAGAAATTCTATTTACGGATCTAAGACAACGCTCATCGCCAGGATTTGGCCCGCGAGGTTGCGGGCAGGGGAGGCCGATGTGGCGCTGCTAATCGCACTCCTCGCGCTGGTGGTGGCGGGGATTGTCTTCGGACTTTTCTGGCTGTTTTTCGGGTCGACGTCGAGCTCGGAAGTCGTTCGTACTCGCATGGAGGCGGTGAAGAAAGCCGAAAAGCGGGGCGACATCGCGCTGGACCTGCAACTGGTGCGCGACGAGATGATGAGCAGCGTGCCGCTGTTGAACCGTTTGATGATGAAACTCAAATGGACGACGCGGCTCCAGAATCTCATCACGCACGCAGGCATGGACACCAGGCCCGGCACAATTCTTCTTTTTTGCGGCGTGGGCGGACTTTCCGCGTATGTGATCGTGAGCTTTCTCTACGGGCGATTTTCAGCGGGCCTAGCGGGGGGTGTGGCGGGGGCTCTGGTTCCCTTCGGTGTAGTCGCGTTCAGGCGGAGCAGGAGACTCAAGCAATTCGAACAGCGCTTTCCTGAGGCTCTCGATCTGCTGGGACGAGCGGTGCGGGCCGGCCATGCTTTTACGGGAGGGCTGGAAATGGTTTCCAAGGATTCGCCGGAACCCGTCGCGGGCGAATTCCGGACAACGTTTGAAGAACAGAATTTCGGATTGCCTTTGCGGGACGCTCTTTCGAACCTGGCTGCGAGGGTTCCACTGGTCGACGTGCAGTTCTTCGTAACCGCGCTTTTGATTCAGAAAGATACCGGCGGCAATCTGGCGCAGCTGCTCGACGAACTCTCGCGAGTGATTCGGGAACGCTTTCGGATTCACCGTGAAGTTAAAATCAAAACGGCACAAGGCCGTTTGACGGCGGCAATTCTGATTGCTCTGCCGATCGGTATGCTGCTCCTGATGAGGGTGATGAATCCGACTTACGTTCAAGTGCTGTTCGACGATCCGCTGGGCGTAAAGATGCTCGTCGGCGCCGGCATTCTGCAGTTCATCGGGGCGGGCATTCTTTGGAAGATCGTGCGGATCGAGGTGTGATGGTGAAGGGGGAGAGATGCCGGGCGTAGCAATCATTACGTTCGTTTCGATCTTGCTGATTCTACTGGCGCTGGTTTACGCGTTCTCGCCGAGTGAAACGGGCGTTGCGGCGCGGCTCGAGCAGCTGAAACAGCCTGCCATCCGCCGGCCGGAAGAAAAATTTGCCGAAAAGCACAAGGAACGGGCTCGCAACCTTCTGGCAAAAGTGGGGAGCTTCGTTCCCGTGGCAGCAGGAGCGCGGGCCTCGCGCGCGCAGATCATGATGATGAGGGCGGGGTACAGAACTTCGGAAGCCTCGCTGGCAATCCAAGGCATGAAAGTGCTGACGCCGATTCTCCTGGTGGGGCTGGTGCTGCTGACTGGCGTGTACCGGCGCAATCCGTTCTTCGTCTTGCTTCTGGCTGCCGTGCTGGGCTTCATGCTTCCGGAAATGTGGCTTCTGTGGAAGATCAAGA
>JBEKTG010000123.1:0-8677 GCA_049516275.1 Candidatus Acidiferrales bacterium | reverse complement strand
GTTTTCGCCGCCATCGTCTATTTCTTCACAAAGGTGGCGGCGCCGGCCTTGCGTGCGCGATCGGAAGAAATCGCCCAGAAAATTGCGGAGGGGGCTCTCGCTCGCGAGGCAGCCGAAAGGCAGCGCGCCGAGGTGCAGGCCAAGCTTGCCGGGATCGAACAGGAAGTTGCGCGCATTCGCATCGACGCCAAGCGCGACGCCGAGGCGGAAGCTGCGCGCCTGCGGGCCCTGGCGCGCCAGGAGGCCGAAGTCATCGAACGCGCGGCGCAGGCCGACCACCGAGATCACTCCCGAGGCCCAGGCGACTCTCTTCCATACCTTCGTGGCGGAACTCCAGAGGAGCGCGAATTGAACGAAGCGGTTGCGCGGCGCTACGCTTCGGCCCTGGCCGACGTCGCCCTCGAACAGATCAAGGCGGACCGCGTGAAGGCCGATTTTACGGCCTTCGTCGACGCCTTTTATTCTTCGGCGGATCTCAGGAATTTTCTGGAAACACCCGCGGTTGGTCCCGAACAGAAGCACCGTGTGGTCGAAAAGATTTCGGAAAAAATGGACCTGGATCCGGCCGCGCGTAACTTCATTTATTTTATCGTAGACCACCACCGCACCGACCTGCTTCGCGAGATTCAGGGGGCCTTCGCGGAGGAATTGAACTCTCGCCTCGGAATCGCCGAGGCGGAAGTCACTTCGGCGCGCGCCCTGAATGCCGACGAAAAGCGGCAGCTCACCTCCGCCCTCGAAAAACAGACGGGCAAGAAGATCGAGGCGCGGTTCCACGAGGACAAGTCGCTGCTGGGCGGGGCCGTCGTGCGCGTCGGCTCGACCGTCTACGACGGCTCAGTGCGCGAGCAATTGAACCGGCTGCGCGAGCAGCTCGAAACGGAATAGGAGCAACGCATGGCGAACATCAAAGCGGACGAAATTACACAGATCCTGCGCGAGCAGATCGAAAACTACGAGCAGACGGTCGCGGTGGAGGAAGTGGGCTCGGTCATCTCCGTCGGCGACGGCATCGCCCGTATTCACGGGCTGGACCGCTGCATGTCGGGCGAGATGCTGCTGTTCCCGCACGATGTTTTCGGAATCGCGCTGAACCTCGAAGAAGACCAGGTCGGCACCGTGCTGCTTGGCGATTACACCGAAATTCGCGAGGGCGACACCGTCAAGCGTTCGAACAAGATTATGTCCGTTCCGGTCGGGGATGCACTGATTGGACGCGTGGTGAATCCCCTCGGGCAGCCTCTCGACGGCAAAGGCCCCGTGCAGACAGACCAGCGCAACCCGCTCGAGCGCATCGCCCCGGGCGTGATCGCGCGCCAGCCGGTGCGTGAACCTCTGCAAACCGGTATCAAGCCCATCGACGCCATGATTCCGATCGGCCGCGGGCAGCGCGAGTTGATCATCGGCGACCGCCAAACCGGCAAGACCGCCATCATTCTCGATACGATTCTGAACCAGCGCGGCGGCGACATGATTTGCATCTACTGCGCCATCGGGCAGAAGCGCTCCACCGTGGCTCAGGTGATCAAGACGCTCACCGAACAAGGCGCGATGGATTACACCGTGGTAGTCGTGGCATCGGCTACCGAGCCCGCCACCATGCAGTACATCGCTCCCTTCGCCGCTTGCGCGATCGGCGAATACTTCCGCGATTCCAAGCGCCACGCAGTGTGCTTCTACGACGATCTTTCGAAGCACGCGCAGTCCTACCGCGAAATTTCGCTGCTGCTGCGCCGCCCGCCCGGCCGCGAGGCGTACCCCGGAGACGTTTTCTTCCTGCACTCGCGCTTGCTCGAGCGCGCCGCCAAGTTGAACGACGAATTGGGAGCCGGTTCGCTTACGGCGCTTCCCGTGATTGAAACGCAGGCGGGCGACGTCTCGGCCTACATTCCAACCAACGTAATCTCGATTACCGACGGGCAGATTTACCTCGAAGCGGACTTGTTCAACAGCGGCATCCGCCCCGCCGTCAACGTGGGACTTTCCGTAAGCCGCGTCGGCGGCAACGCGCAGATCAAGGCGATGCGCCAGGTAGCCGGTACGCTGCGTCTGGACCTGGCCCAATACCGCGAGCTTGCCGCTTTCGCGCAGTTCGGTTCCGAGCAGTTGGACAAGGCCACGCAGGCCCAGCTGGCTCGCGGACAGCGCCTGGTCGAGATTCTGAAGCAGGATCAGTACCAGCCGCTGCCGGTTGAAAAGCAGGTGCTGATCATTTTTGCCGGCGCGAATCGTTTCCTGGACGACATTGAAGTGTCGGACTGCGGCCGCTTCGAACGGGAGTTGTATCCCTTTATCGAAACGAATTACCCCGGGATTCTGAAGACACTTCGAGAAAAGAAGGCGTTTGACGACGCCCTGCGCGCGGAGACCACCAAAGCCCTCGAAGCCTTCAAAGAGCGCTTCAAGGCCACCACGGGCAAGCCCGAAGCGGCGGTTGCGCGCTAGCTGGAGCGACGAGTACTGAATGCCTACACTTCTCGATTATCGGCGCCGCATCCGCTCGGTGAAGAGCACGCAGCAGATCACCCGCGCCATGAAGTTTGTGGCGGCGGCAAAGCTCCGCCGCGCCCAGGAAGGTGTGTTTGCTGCGCGTCCCTACGCGCGTGAGATTTTGCGCGTGTTGCGTTCGGCCGCCGCCCGCATCGACACCGCCGCTCATCCGCTGCTCGAACGTCGTCCCGAGGAAAAGGTCCTGGTGGTCGTGCTCACGGGCGACCGCAGCCTGGCCGGTGCGTTTAACACCAACGTCCTGCGCCGGGCAACCACGTTTCTGCGTGAGAGCACGGCATCGAAAAAGGATGTGATCGTGGTCGGCAAGAAGGGCCGAGATACGCTGCGGAAACGGGGTTTCAAGTTCGCTGGCGAATATCTCGGCGTGTCGAGCCGCGTGGATTTCTCGGTCGCCAAAGATATCGCGGCGCTCATTGCGGATCTTTACGCAAAGAAGGAAGTGGACGCTGTCTACGCCGTCTACAACGAATTCAAGAACGTAATGATCCAGAATCTGCGTTCGGAGAAGCTGTTACCCATCGACCCCGGAATTCTCACAGAGCAGTCGGAGCCTGCGCGTGACAGTCACGGCGATCCTCTGCCGCACGATCTGTCAGCCTCGGGAAAGTCCTCGCTGGTCGATTATATTTACGAAGAGCCGGTGGAAGAGATTTTCAACGGGCTTGTCCCGCGGTATCTTGAATCGGAAATTTTCCGCGTTTTGCTGGAGTCTTCCGCTGCCGAACACGCCGCCCGCATGACGGCCATGGATTCGGCCACGCGGAACGCGTCCGAACTTATCGACAAGCTCACGCTGCAGATGAACAAGATCCGTCAGGCAGCGATCACCAAGGAATTGATTGAAATCGTCAGCGGCGCCGCTTCGGCGGTTTCTTAGGCGCCAGGGATAGGGGAGAAAAGAATGGCAGATCAGCACAGAGTGGGCCGCCTGATCGAAGTGATCGGCCCCGTTGTCGACGTTCAATTTGACGAAGGCCACCTTCCGCTCATTCACAACGCGGTGCGCATCACCAGCGAGGGATTTGACGTCCCCGAACCGATGGATATCGTGGCGGAGGTCGAGCAGCACCTGGGCGAGAGCCGCGTGCGCTGCGTCGCCATGAAGCCTACCGAAGGCCTGGTTCGCGGCATGAAGGCGGAGGATCTCGGCGAGCCGATTTCTGTGCCCGTGGGACGCGGCACCCTGGGCCGCGTGTTGAACGTCTTGGGCGAGCCTGTCGACAATCTCGGCGAAGTGAAGGCGACCAAGCGCTACCCGATCCACCGCCCGGCGCCGTCTCTGGAAGACCAGTCCACCACGCTGGAAATGTTCGAGACCGGCATCAAGGTGGTCGACCTCATCGAGCCCTATCTCAAGGGTGGCAAGATCGGCCTGTTCGGCGGCGCGGGCGTCGGCAAGACGGTGCTGATTCAGGAATTGATTCACAACGTCGCCATGAAGCACGGCGGCGTGTCCGTGTTTGCGGGCGTGGGCGAGCGCACGCGCGAAGGGAACGACCTCTGGCTCGAAATGCAGGAGTCGGGCGTCGTGGTTCCGGGTAACTCCGAGAAGTCCCGTTGCGCGCTCATCTATGGACAGATGACCGAGCCGCCCGGCGCGCGCCTTCGCGTGGGATTGACGGGTCTGACCGTCGCCGAATATTTTCGCGACGAAGAGCATCTCGACGTGCTGCTCTTCATCGATAACATTTTCCGGTTCGTTCAGGCCGGCTCGGAAGTATCGGCGCTGCTCGGCCGCATGCCTTCCGCCGTGGGTTACCAGCCGAACCTCAACACCGAAATCGGCGAGCTTCAGGAGCGCATCACCTCCACCAAGAGCGGATCTATCACCTCGGTGCAAGCCATTTACGTGCCTGCCGACGATTACACCGATCCGGCCCCCGCCGCGACGTTTACGCACCTCGACGCCACGACGAACCTCAGCCGCCAGATCGTGGAACGCGGTATTTATCCCGCCGTCGACCCGCTGGCCAGCTTCTCCCGCATCCTGGACCCGCGCATCCTCGGCCAGGATCACTACACCGTCGCGCGCAGCGTGAAGTCGGTTCTGCAACGCTACAAGGAACTGCAGGACATTATCGCCATCCTCGGAATCGAAGAGCTTTCCGACGACGACAAGCAGACCGTGGCGCGCGCCCGCAAGATCGAAAAATTCCTCTCGCAGCCGTTCTTCGTTGCCGCGCAGTTCACCGGCATCGAGGGCAAATACGTGAAGATCGAAGACACCGTCCGCGGCTTCAAGGAAATCGTGGAAGGCAAGCACGACGATCTTCCCGAGCAGGCGTTCTACATGGTAGGCACCATCGAAGAGGCGCGGGAAAAAGCCGAAAAGATGTCCGCGACCGCCTAGCGCGCGAAGGATTTCAGGACCCAGCGAATGTTACCCGAGAGCATCGAACTCGAAGTGGTCACGCCCGAACGCCACGTGCTGCACCAGACCGTGAAGTCGGTCGAAATTCCCGGCAAGGAAGGCTACCTAGGGATTTTGCCGGGGCACGCCCCACTCATCACCGAGCTGGGCATCGGTGTACTCAGCTACCGTAGCGATTCCGAGACGCGCTACCTCACCGTGATCGATGGCTATGCCGAGGTGCTTCCAGACCGCGTGATCGTGCTGGCGGAACTCTCCGAACGCGCCGAGGAGATCGATGTGCCGCGCACCAAGGCCGCGCTCGAACGAGCCAAAGCGGAAGTGGCCAAGACGGACGCGCGCGATGCGGACTGGGACCGCGCCAGTTTCGCCCTCAAACGCGCCATAGTTCGCTTGCAGGCCGCTTCCAAGACGGGCGCCCCGGACGCGCACGAGTAGCGCCGCGGCCTCAAAGGCGTCTTTCGAGCAGGGTTCCTGCCGAATCGAGCCGCCCGCCGCAAGCATCGAATGAAGCGCTTTCCAGAACCGGGCTAGCCATGGACGAAATCACCATTTACGGGACGCAATGGTGTGGGGATTGCCGCCGCGCCAAGCAGTTCCTGCGTGAGCGGAAAGTCCCCTTCAAAGAAGTGAATATCGACGAAGTCCCCGAAGCGGAAGAACTGGTCATTCGCGTGAACAACGGCCTGCGGAAAATACCTACGATCGAAGTGGCGGGCCGCTACTTTGCTTCCAGCCCCTTCGATCCGTACCAGTTGTCGGACGAACTGAAAATTCCGCTCAATCCCACTCCCGCAGGCTAGAGCCTGCTTTCAGCTAAACCCTAAGCCAATCCCGCGCCTCGCGTCATTACAGCCGCAACCCGCAAGTCCGGCGTCAGCGCAACGATATCGGCGTCGGCCCCCGGAGCAATCACACCCTTCTTGCCAGCAAGCCCCAGGCGTCTCGCGGGCAGCACCGTGGCCATCCGCACTGCTTCGGGCAGCGGGACGCCGTACGCAACCGCATTCCTGATCGCGCGATCGAGGGTCAGCGTGCTGCCTGCAAGCTTTCCTTCCGCGTTGCGCGCCACGCCCCCGCGAACATTCACTTCGAAATTGCCCAGCCGATAGGAGCCGTCAGGCATGCCGGTAGCGGCGATTCCGTCGCTCACGAGCACAATCGAATCGAAGCCCTTGGCGCCAATCAGCACCTGGATCGCCGCGACCGCTACGTGGACGCCATCGGCGATGATTTCCGCCGTCACTTCCGGATCGGTCATGATCGCGCCCAGAATGCCAGGATCGCGATGCGTAAACGGACGCATTGCGTTGTAGGTATGCACCACATGCCGCGCGCCCGCTTGGATGGCGGCCCTCGCCTGATCGTAATCCGCGTCCGTGTGGCCCATGCCAACCACCAGGCCTGCAGCAACCGCAAATTCGATCACTTCAAGCGCCCCGGGAAGTTCCGGAGCAAGCGTCAGAATCTTCACGAGACCGTCCGAGGCCTTGACGAATTTCTGGAGGATTTCGATCGAAGGCGGCAGGATCGCCGCAGACGGATGCACTCCGCGTCTCGCGGAGCTGATGAAAGGTCCTTCGAGATGAACTCCAAGTATCTCTGCCGTAAGGCGGCTGGTCGCTTCCCCCTCCCGGCTTCGTATATAGCGCCCGATTTCCTCCAGGCTCTCGCAGGTGGCCTCCACTGGAGCGGTCACTGTAGTGGCGAGCATGGACGTGGTGCCGTGGCGCGCCACGGTGGAGGCAATCCGGTCGAGCGAGCGCGCGTCGGCTTCCATCACGTCGTGCCCGCCGGCGCCATGAATGTGCAGATCGACGAATCCCGGTACGACGGTCATGCCGGTGGCCACGAAATCGGTGGCGCCGGGTGGCACGCGAATCTCGTCGCGATGGCCGACGCCGGTGATCTGGCTGCCCTCGACGATAATCACGCCGTCGCTGATGTCTTCCTGGGGCGTCAGAATGCGGCTGGCATAAATGGCGGTCGTTGTCATGAGCGCGAAGTTCGGTCAGGAAATGCTACTGAATCCCGACGCCAAAGCCCAGCCAAGACCTTGCATCCTGTAGCTTCTTCGTTACAATCGATGTTCACGGATTCAGGGGAGGAAATGGATGTCCTACGATAAGCGCTATGTAGCCCAGAAGCGGCAGCGCCGCCGCCGCAAGACTGCCAAGGGCAAAGTGAAGCTCTACGAACAGGGAAAGATTCCGCACGACAAGTTGCCCTCTCTTGCCAAGAAGTTTCTCTCCCGCAAAATGCGCGCTCTCAAACGGGCGGTATAGCTTCCGCAGAAACAAAACGGGCGCCTCGATGGCTCGAGACGCCCGCTCTGCACAGCCGTTTCTTCGACAGGTGAAGCTTTAGTTGCCGGAGGTCTGCGCGTGCGCCGAGGCTACTTTCGGCACGCTTAGGTACCCAGCAATTTTATCCTTGCTCACCTGGTTCACAGTGAACTCCATCGGTGCCCGCGTGCCGTGCGTGAAGAAGTAGATCGGCTCGTTCACCGACCGGTTCTTCTTGTCGTAGCGCGCGTCATCCACGTAGAGAGACACGGTGTAGATGTTCTTCTTTTGGTTCACGTTCTTGAGTTCGACCATCAGGTCGCCGACCTTCTCGCGCTGATTCTTCTTGTCGATCGTGAATTCGTAATAGTCGCGCTCTCCCAAACGGCGGAGCTCTTCGATCTCGTCGTGGTTCTTCGCGACCAGCGTGCCGAATTCTCCGCGCGCCATAGTCAGGTTGTTCTTGGTGGTCTCCAAGTCGGTCCGCACGCCGTTCACGTCGGTTCCGATCTTGTTCACGTCGTCGACGCTCGCCTTGGTTGCGAGCTGGCCGGCCACGTTATTCTGCAGATCGGCGAGTTGCTTGGTTTCGTCGTCGCGGATTTTCTTGGCCTGGAAGCGGGCTCGGTTGAGCTCTTCCTGGGTGAGCTTCATCTTGTCGGTTACCAGGCTGAGCTCGCCCTGCAATTGCGCGTTGGAGTCTTCGGCTTTCGCGAGGCGCTGTCCCAGCACGTCGTCGGTTTGCTTGAACTGAGTGAACTGTTGCGTCTGGGCAGAGAGATTCTGCTCAAGGGCTTTCGAACGATTCGAGGCAGACCAGCCCACGCCCAGACCGACCAAGGAAATAATGGCCAGCGCAACAACGGCAATCCCGATCCACCGCGGCGCGGCCGCATCTTGAACAACTACGTCATGCATTTCGTTACTCATCCTCGTATCCTCCCTGAAATTCCCCCTGCGGGAATGGATAAATGCACGCACCCCGCCAAATGGTTGCAATCCTCGTGGGTCAGTGCAAGCCATTGCGAATGTGTGGGTTACTGCGAGGGGTGCGAAAACCGTGGCGCGGAACATCATAAGCGGTCTTGTAATTTTTACGTTTCTGTAATGCTTTCTGCGTACTTGCTAGAACGACAACAGGAGGGAGACAAAGCAGTACCTTCTGGTTACGCGCAAGCCCCTCAAGGGGCGTCGTTTAACGCGTGATGGTCATCGCTTGGAGCTTCGCAATGCGGTCCTCAAGGGGCGGATGCGTGCTGAATAGGCTCGAAAAAATCTGGCGTCCCGTCAGGGGCGCGACGATGCAAAGTGCAGAAGTCGAGGGAGAAATATCCATGGGGATTCGCTGGTTGTAAGCGCCGAGCTTCCCGAGAGCGCGAATAAGCCCATAGGGATGCCCTACCATTCTCGCGCCGGACGCGTCCGCCTGATATTCCCGCTGGCGCGAAATCCCGAGTTGCAAAAGGAGCGCCGCGATCGGTGCAAGAATCAGCATCAGGATCGCAGCGAG
>JBEKTG010000122.1:0-8552 GCA_049516275.1 Candidatus Acidiferrales bacterium | reverse complement strand
TATCAGATGGAAGGCCAGCCGGTTCTCAAGGGAATGGACGAAATCGACTGGTTCTCGCAAATCCGCGATTGGGGAAAGCTCACCGACACCGGGGATCGCAGCGAGCTGACGTTTCTGCCGGACGACGCGGAGCTCTGGAACCGCATCGACGCGCGCCGCGACCTCTGCGGCGGCCAGAAATGCCCCGAGTTTCAGCGCTGCTTCATCACGGCCATGCACCAGCGCGCCCAGGAAGCCGATCTGATCGTGGTGAATCATCACCTCTTTTTCGCCGATCTGGCCATTCGCCAGGACGATTTCGGTTCGATCCTCCCGGAATATTCCGCCGTGGTTTTCGACGAGGCTCATGAAATTGAAGACGTTGCCAGTGATTATTTCGGCCGCCAGATATCCAGCTACCGTTTCGATGAGCTGGCTCGCGACACCGAAAGCATGCTGCGGGTGCTGCGGATCGAGTCGGCGCCGCTCCGGCGCGACCTGGCGCGTGTCCGCGAGCGCGGCCGCGCCTTCTTTGAAACGTTCCCCGAGCGCGAAGGGCGGTTTCCTTTCGGCCCCGCCGAGCGGCACGCCTTCCTGGAAAGCCATCGCGAGCCCTACGACGAGCTCGCTGCGGCGATCAAACGCGTGGAGGCGGAGCTATCGGCGCTCTCGCCCAAGCCCGAGGAAGTGGTCACCCTGGCCCGCCGGGCCGCCGAATCTCGCCGCGAGCTGGCATTCCTTCTCGAAAGCGATGAAAAAAGCTACGTCTACTGGTACGAACGCCGCGGACGGGGAGTTTTCCTCGCGGCCACTCCCATTGACGTGAGCCAGATCCTCCGCGAGCAGCTTTTCGAGCGCTTCGATACGGTGGTGCTCACGTCTGCCACGGTCGCCGTTGCCGGGCGGTTTGACTACCTGAAGCAGCGCCTCGGCGTGCTGCCCGCCAAAGAAGTGGTATTGCCGCCGGAATTCGATTTTCGCGAGCAGGCGCTGCTGTACATGCCCAGGTCGATGCCGGACGTGCGGCACCCTTCGTTTTCGGCCAGCGCGGCCAACGAAATCGCTCAACTGCTCGAAATCTCCCAGGGCCGCGCCTTTTGCCTGTTCACCAGCTACGCGCAAATGCGGGACGTGTACGAGCGCGTCTCCTCCAAGGTGCGTTTTCCCCTGCTTTTGCAAGGCACGGCGCCGCGCTCCATCCTTCTCGATCGCTTCCGGTCCACTGCCAACGCGGTTCTGTTCGCCACGGCGAGTTTCTGGCAGGGCGTGGACGTCCCGGGTTCGCAGCTCTCCTGCGTGATCATCGACAAGCTGCCTTTCGCGGTGCCCAGCGACCCGATCGTCGCGGCCCGCGTGCGCGCGCTTCAGGAGGACGGCCGCAACCCGTTCGCCGAATTCCAGATTCCGGAAGCGGTTCTTGCGCTGAAGCAGGGCTTCGGGCGGCTCATCCGCACCAAGACGGATCGGGGAATTCTGGTGATCCTCGATAACCGGATCCAGCGCATGCAGTATGGTAAAATTTTTCTCGAGTCCCTGCCCGATTATCAGACCACGCAGGACCTAGCCGAAGTGGCGCGTTTCATGGAAAATCACCCGGAGTAGGGGCGGCAGCGCGACGTGAGCGCGCCCGGCTCTCCGAACTCGAAGGAATCGCATGTACGAAGTCAGCGTGGACGAAACGTTTGCCGCGGCGCATAACCTGCGCAACTACCGGGGCAAGTGCGAGAACCTGCACGGGCACAACTACAAGGTACGCATTACGCTGGCAGGCCAGGAACTCGATTCGACGGGGCTGCTTTACGATTTTGTCCAGCTGAAGAAGGCGATTCAGGAAGTGATTCGGTCTCTCGACCACACCTACCTGAACGAGCGCCCTCCGTTTGACGTGTTGAACCCTTCGGCCGAGAATATTGCCCGTTACATCTACGATGAAACGGCCCGGCAGCTCCCCCGGGCGGCCAACGGCGCGGGTATCGCAAGTATCACGGTTTGGGAATCGGATGTAACCGCGGCGACCTACAAGCCGTAGTACTACTTCAGACATTCCGGGTGGCGCTGCCATTTTGCTTGCGGCTCAGCGCCTCCAATTTGTTATGATTGCCCGCCAATTCACGCGGGTACTGGCGGTTCGCTATCGCCTGCCGAGTGTCACTTGGGCGATAATAGGTAACGCACTTTATAGTTGGAGGAGATAGCTAATGAGACGAACGATTCCCGCCCTGGGAGCGCTGCTGTTTGCCCTTCTGCTGGCCCCGATCGTGTGTGCGCAGTCGACTCGAATTGAGGGTCAGGTACTGGACCCTCAGGCCAATCCCTGGGCGGATGTAAGCGTGCAGATCAAGAACGTAGACACGAGCCAGGTGTTTACGGTGAAAACCGACCGCACGGGTCATTACAGCCAGCTCGTGCCTAAAGGTGGGATCTACGAATTCGTGCTCACCAACGACGCGGCGAAACTCAACTTCACCGAAAGACACTCCATTATGGAGGGCAGCCCCAATAACATTACGTTCAACTTCAAGGACCTCATCGCGCAGCAGAAGAACGCCAGCGTCGAGGACGCCAAGAAGGCCGAAGAGCAAGCCCACGCCTTTGAGAACATGAAGACTCACTTCAATGCCGGCATCGCGGCGATCAACGACTCGAATCAGGTTCGCCAGCAGCTCGCCGCCGCCTCCGCCGATCAGAAGTCGGCACTCCAGGACAAGATCAAGGCGGACGGCCAGACGGCGGTAACCGAATTCCAGCAAGCCGAGCAGGGCGCCAGTCCCAAAGACCCCAAGAACCACGCTTTGATCTGGGCCAACCTCGGACAGGCGTACGACTTGTCGGGAAATTTCGATGACGCGGCCGGGGCGTACCAGAAAGCGGTTGACCTGCAGCCGCAGCCAAACTACTACGTCAGTCTGAGCACGGCTCTCGCGCGGACCGGCGCGGACAAGAACGACGCGCAGAAAATCGCCGACGCAGGCGCCGCTTGCGACAAGGCGACTGCTCTCGATCCTACAACCGCTAATACCTGCTGGAAGAACGTCGGCATCGTACTGAGCAACAAGGGCGACCTGAAAGACGCGATCGTCCCCTTCCAGAAGGCGACGCAGGCCAATCCGAAGGACGCCCAAGCCTATTTCCTGCTCGGCAGCGCCTATACGGGCACCATCGATACCAAGCAGGAAGGCGACAAGGTGGTCTATATAATTCCCCCGGGAACCGCCGAGTCCTACCAGAAGTGCATCGACGTGGACCCGAGTGGACCGTACGCTCCGCAGGCGAAGGCCGCGCTCGACAACATCGCCCAGCTCAGCGGAGGCGTACAGACGCAAATTGGCACCGACAGCAGCGCGAAAAAGAAGAAAAAGTAAAATCGGCGGTTTTGCGGTCTCGCGGAGCAGGGAAGAGGCACTGCAAAACTTTTTCCACATTTAATTTTTTTATCGCGCCGTTTTCGCTCTCGACCCGAACTTGCGACAGTGTTATTCTCTCGCATGCGATTCGAGAAACGCGGTGCGAGAAGTGGATTTTAGCCAGGTCAAGAGCGAGCGGCGGCGCAGTGAGCGCGTTTCGGAGTCGATTCCCCTCATCGTACGGGGCCTGGACCTGCTCGGACAGCCCTTTGAGGAACGAACGTCCACGCTGTACCTGAATCTTCACGGATGCATTTATTCATCGAAGCATCACTTACCTAAAAATTCATGGGTTACCCTGGGATTGCGGGAAGGTTCGGAATGCCGCAACGTCCGGGCGCGCATAGCGTGGCTCCAGCGCCCGCAGTCTGTCCGTGAGGCCTTCGAGGTTGCCGTGGAGCTCGAAAGTCCCGGGAACGTTTGGGGAATTCAATTCCCGCCCGAGAACTGGGCGGCCGGCGGGACGCCGGCTTTTTCACATCAGGCTGCGGCCTCGCAGGAAGCGCGGGCAGGCGGCCACTCCGAAGCGAAGCGCATCCCAGTCATCATAGGCACCACCGAGGCGAATGTGATAGGCGATCTCATCAGCGAAAATCCCGGTTTACCCGAAAATTCTGTATTGCCCTCCGAAGGGCATTCCCCAATATCCGATCCGAGTCCGCTCTTGCGCGACCTGACGGCCGAACTCCAGCGGCAAGCGAACCAGGCGATGGAATCCGCCGCGGCGCAGGCAGCGGAAGGCATTCGCCGGACGGCGGAAGAGAGCGAGCAGCGGAACTTGTCTACCGCGGAGGAGTTTTTCCAGCGCTGGAAGGAAAATCTCCATCAGGCCCAGGAGGACGCACGCACCGGCTTTTCAGCGCACTTATCGGCGAAGCAAGAAGAATTCCTCACGGAACTTAGGTCCCAATTCGAACAGCGTTTTAGCGAAGCGGGCCAAGTGCTTGACGAACTCGATCAGAAGACGCGCATCGCGCGGGAAGCGGAAAGCGAATTGGCGGGCCGGGTCGAACGATCCGCGTCTCTGCAGCAAGCCCTGGGGGCCGCCGGCGAACACTCGAGCGACTCCGCGTCCGCGGCGGAGCGCTGGAACGATCGTCTCACCCTTGAGTTGGGAGTGGCGCAGTCGCAGTGGAACGAATTGCTTCAATCTTCGCTCGATAGCGGCGTCGAGCGGCTCGCGCTGCAGTTGTCGGAGCGCTCCCAGGACGTGCTCCGAAACGCCGAGCAGAGGCTGGCGAATCGCTTTGCCGAGCTCCGGCAGCCTCTTGCCGAAGCGTCCGCAGAGGCGCGCGATGGATTGAACCGCTTGCGTTCGGAACTCGAGCGCGAGATGGCCCAGGCGCGCGAATCGCTGGCGGACATCGAGCACGTGGCGGCGCGGCTGAAGGATTATTCGGGACAGATGGAGGCGTCGAGCCACGATACGCTGAACGAGCTCCACCGGCGCCTCGAGAATATCCTCGAGGGTCACACCCGCGAGATGAATCGCCACGCGGAGAACCTCGTGGCCGGAATGTGGGACCGGCTCAACCCCTCCTTTGAGTCTCTTGGCAATCAATTGGTTGAACGCGCGACGGCGGAAGCGGAGTCCAGGCTGGCGCCCTATCTGGATCGCGTCCCGGGCTTGATCCGGGACCTTTCCGCGCGCGAGATGCAGGCCGAGGATAGCCTGCGGCTGCATCGCGAGAGGCTTCGACAGCTGTCCGATAACAATCAGCGCGAGGCGGCCGCCCAGGCAAGCGATGCGCTCTCCGGCCTGCGCAACGATTTCGAAACCGCGCGAAAAGAAGCTGCCGGGAAATGGAATGAGGAAATCGGCGCGATCGGCGCGCGCGCTTCGCAGGCTGTTTCCGAATCCATCGGGCAGAGCGCCGAGTGGTTTCAGGATGACGCCCGCGCGCGGCTTCAGGTTGTGGTGGAGCAGGTTCTTGCGACAGCGAAGACTCACTGCGAGGGCATCAATTCGGAGGCTGCGCAAAAGTTTGCAGATGAGGCAGGGAATCGCGCCGCCGTGCATCTCCGTGACATTCAGCAACAGCTCGAAAATGCCGGGAGCGATGTTGCCAGCCGGACGCGGTCGAGCCTGGACGAGGCGGCGAGCGCCGCGGCTGCTTCCTTCGGGCAGTTGCTTCAGACCATCGCCGGGACTGAAGCCAAGCATTTCGTCGATACAAGCCGGAATCTTCTCCAGGAACGCACTCAGGATCTCGAGCGGTCCGCCCAGGAAGTTCTCGGCAGGCTGACGGCGAGCGGGGAAGCGTCGCTGGAAGGCTTCCGGCAGCAGATGGCTTTCCAGACGGAAACGTCGGTTGCCGAGGGCCGCACTGCTCTGGCAGCGGAGTTGTCCGCGATGCTGGAACGCTTCGGCAGCGAGCGTGCCGCCCGCGAAAAAGACTGGGCGCAGGGCTTGGGCCGTCTGAGCGAGGAAGCTACTGAAAAGCATCAGGACCGGTTGCAGAACGCCTGCGATGCGTGGCTGGTTTCTTCCGTGCGCCGGCTCAACGAGCACGGCCAGAACGTCGTGGAGTCCCTCTTAAGGTCCACCGATCAGGCCTTGCGCGATTCGTGTGCGCGGGTGTTCGAAGGGCTTGCTGAAACAATCCGGGGCAGGTCCGGAGGCAGCAGCGGATTTCCCGGATTCGCTCAGTCTTCGGCCCGCGAAGTCAGCGAAAATCCGGCTCAATAGCGGATATCGCTTTAAGCTGCGCGTAATTAATTTGAACTCAGTTGGGACTCAATTTCCGGATCGTTTAATTCTGACTTCGTCTGAGATTTTGAATGCCAATACCTCTTGCTGCTTATAGTGCGTCAAGGTGAAATCAAGGATGGCGTCCAGTTGCTCGGGCGTACAACAGACCAGCACAGGAATCATGCCTTCATGAACCGTATTCTCTTCGGGCGAGTTCCACTTGCCCTTTACGCCTTTGAGAATCGTTAACCCTCCGGCCAGTATGCACACTTGTGCGTCCCACATAGCGTGATGATCCACCAGGATTTCTTCGCCACCCGTCGAGGTCGGTATTAAAATCTGCCATAGAGATATCCTGTCCCGATTTTTGGCTCCCATAGTCTTCCGTGCCTTATCGTCCGTTGTCTACCAGGGTGACCGTTCTGAAATCTTCCCCCAATTGGGCCACGTTGGGCTACGATTTCGTTCCGGCCAGTTCCCGCACCGAATCCGCCACGAAAGCAATCTGCTCCGCGGACATTCCTGGAAATACAGGCAGGCTCAAGACTCTCTGGCACGCTCTTTCCGCGTTTGGAAATGTGCCCGGGGGATAGCCGATCGAGGAATAAGCGGGCTGAAGGTGGACTGGCCGCGGATAATGGACCACGGTTTCGATCTCGCGCGCGGTAAGCTGAGCGATCAAGGCGTTCCGATTGTTCGTGTAAATCACGAACTGGTGATACACGCTTTCGTCCCGGCTGTCGTCCACGGGAATCTCCACGCGCACGCCCGCCAGCCGGGCGCGGTATTCCCGGGCGATTTCCTGGCGTCTGGCGGTCGCCGCGTACAACTGGCGAAGCTTGATTCTCAGGATCGCGCCCTGAAAGCCATCCATGCGGTAGTTGTATCCGACGAATTCGTGCTCGTAGCGCGCGGTCTGGCCGTGCGAGCGCGCGGCCCTGGCAAACTTCGCAACTTGGTCGTCGTCGGTGGTGAGAGCGCCGCCTTCTCCGTAGGCGCCGAGATTCTTGGTCGGGTAGAAGCTGAAAGCCGCGGCGTTGCCCAGGCTTCCGACACGGCGTCCCCGGTAGCGCGCGCCATGCGCCTGCGCGGCATCTTCCAGAATCTTCAGATTGTGGCGCGCTGCAATCTCCCGAATCGCATCCATGTCCGCAGGCCGTCCGTAGAGATGTACCGGCAGGATGGCGCGGGTGCGCGGTGTGATGGCTCGCTCCAGAAGCTTTGGGTCGATGTTTGCGGTGGCCGGGTCGATATCGACGAGCACCGGACGCGCGCCACAGTAGGTGATGGCCTCCACCGTGGCGAGAAACGTGTTCGGGGTGGTGATGACTTCGTGGTCAGCCTGAACGCCTAGCGCGAGAAGCCCCACGTGCAGCGCGGCCGTTCCGTTTGCCAGCGCGACGCAGTGCTTCGTGCCACAGAAATCGGCAAACTCGCGCTCGAACGCCTCGACTTCTTCTCCTAGAATGAAGGCTGACTTTTGGCAGACGCGGTCCAGCGCAGCCAGTATTTCGTCGCGCAGCCCGGCATACTCAGTCTTGAGATCAAGGATGGGTACTTTCATTGGTCGCTTTAATGGCCCGGGTGAAAACTCTACTGTAGGCGAAGCCTGAGGACAAGCCGGAATGCTAACGGGCGCGCGAAAACGCCTGCTGAAAGCGCTCGCAAACTTCCCGCTTCGCCGACTACTTGGCGAGCGGGTCGGGGCGGATCTGGAAGTGCGCGATGGAAGTGGTGTTGCCTTTGCCTCCCTCGAGGTGCCAGATCACTCGTTCTTCATTGCCGGTCCAGATGCCGCGCCCTTTCCATCCGGCGTTGGGATCGTCGATGCGGCCATCCATGTTGCGGGTGTAGAAATCGAGCGGATACGGCACGCGCATGGTGATGAATTTTTTTGTCGCGGGCAGAAATGCGATCAGCGAATCCGAGCCGGTCCCGTTCACGATCGGCACGTTTTTGCCCAAGCCCAGGGTGTCGTAGCGGTCCACCCAGTTGTGATAGAAATGGTCCGCCGGAACCGTGGTTCCCTTGAATTTCGGGCCGGGCACGGGATAGAGCGTCCAGCCCTCGGGGCACTGTTGTCCCATCGCTTTCGGGCCGTTGAATGGTCCTTTGCACTTGCGGCGGTCGAAGCTGGCCAGATCGTCGCTGCCCGTCAGCGCCACCCACACGAGGCCGTTCGTATCAATCGCGATCCCCAGGGTGCCGAAAGCTTCCACGCCGGGGCGCTTCGGATTATCGAACGGCGGCTCGTAGACTTCCGTTTTGCACGTGGCTGGAGGATTGTCCCCGGTGACCATGCGGACAATTCTTCCCGGCACTGGATAACTCAGCCCCGCGTACCAGACGCTGCCGTCCGCGGGATTGAAAGCGAAGCCGTAGCCGTTGCCGCCATCGACCGCGCGATCGAGTTTCGGATCGATGGGCTCGCCGGGCTTTGTGTACGCGCCGGTTTTTCCGTCGGCGTTGTAATCGAC
>JBEKTG010000121.1:0-8583 GCA_049516275.1 Candidatus Acidiferrales bacterium | reverse complement strand
GCCCGCAGGGCGCGGCTGTCTGGGACTCGCTGAGCGAGATAACCGGCGCTGCCCGAAACTGGATCCTGCAGGAAATCGGCGAATCCGGCGCGCCCGAGCAGCCCGGCCAGCCCGCTGAGTCTGCTTCGAAGGCGAGAGGACCAAACGGAAACCTGGACTTCGAGGAGCGCCTGGCATCCTACCGGAATGCCGGCGTTGCCTTGGGGCTGGTCGCCGTGTGCTCCGCTTTCGTTACGATTGGCTATTATTTGCCTGCGCTGTCGCCTGCTCCGAAAACGGCCGGCCACATTTCGACAATCGAATCACCCGCGCGGTTTGCGTCTGACGGTTCGATCACGAGCGTGAGTGAATCGTCCGGAGCGGCTTCGGTGCGGGCTGTCGATTTGCCGGGCAAGTATGAAGGATTCGTTCTGCAGGTGGCAGCCATGGCCCACGAAGAGAACGCGGAAGCACTGGCGAAATCATTGCAGCAGAAAAATTTCCCCGCGTTTGTGTTCGAACGCGGAGGCGATGGTTTGTACCGGGTGGACGTAGGACCTTACCCCGATGCGAAGTACGCTCACGACGTGAAGAGCGAGCTGACGAGCGCCGGTTTCAGAAGCGTGCTGGAGCGGAAACTGACTCGTTAGAATTCACCGCAATCTCGCCACGCATCTCCGCGTATCCGTCAGGCGGATTCCTTCAACTTGAGACTGCTCTTGTTTTCTTCGAGGAAGCTGCGCAGGCCGTCGGCCGCGTCCAGCAAACGAATCCACTGCTCGTAATACAGTGTGACGGGAAAGCGCCCTAGGCCGTAGACGCTGACGCCACCCTTGGCGCCGACTTTGAATTCCAGGGTGCCCCTTTTTCGCGATCCGGACTGCTTTTCCAGCTCGGCGATGCGAGCCAGCAACTCTTCTTTGGTTGGTTCCGTCATATATTCTCCGTTGAATTTTTCCGATCCGCCTGGCAGCTCGCTGGAGACATCCTAACAGTTCCCGCGGCTGCGCGCCTACGCCACACCCACCGCGCGCGAAAGCTGCTCCGCTTCCTCGATCAGAGTTTCCAGGCTGGTTTTGATTCCATCGGCCCAGAAGGCTTCGCTCATCGGGTCCAGCCCGAACGGCGCGAGCAATTCCACCACGTTTTTGGTTGAGCCGGAGCGTAGCAGGTCCAGGTACAACGGCTCGAACTTCGCTCCGAGGCGGGCGCGCTGAGCATAAAGGCTTTGCGTCAGTAGCTCGCCGAAAGCGTAGGCATAGACGTAAAAGGGGCTGTGGAAGTGAGAGATGTACGCCCACAGGTGATCGGAATTCTCGTACGTAAAAACCTCACCCTCTTCTCCGTAGAGTTCCTGAGTAGTCTTCAGCCAGATGGCGCTCAGCTTTTCGGCCGATAATTTCGCAGGCGGCGACCAGTCCGTATAAGTACTGTCCATCCCGTGCAGGCGGCGCTCGAAGTTGGAAAAGCCGATCTGGCGCACGACCGTGTTGATGGCGCTATCGATCTTGGACATGACCAGCGGCAGCAGCGATTTGGTGTCGCCGGTGCGGCTGAGGCGATCTTTCAGAAAGCTGAAGGTGGTCATTTCCCCGAACACGGAGGCCGTCTCGCAATAGGCGATCGGGGCGTGGAACATCAGGGGGCCTTGCGCTTCGCCGGCGAGGATGCCGTGGACGCCGTGACCCAGCTCGTGGGCGAGCGTCATCACGTCGCGGTTGCTTCCCAGATAATTGAGAAGCGTGAACGATACCGGGACGCCTCCGGGGAGGACGCGCGAAGAATTGAAGGCGCCGTGGCGCTTTTCCCTAGTGGCCGGGGCGTCGATGCGGCGTTCGGCGAAAAAGCTCTTCACGATGCGGGCCAGGGCGGGGCTGAAACCGCTATAAGCGTCGGTGACAATTTCGGATGCTTCTTCGAAAGGTACGACCGTAGTATCCGCAAACGGCATGGGCGCGTTGCGGTCGCTCCAGCGCAGGCGCGGCAGGCCGAGATGCTTCGCCTTGAGCTTGTAATAGCGGCGGGTGAGCGGGCCGCCTATTGTGGTGACTGTTTTGTGGAGCACGTCGACTACGGAATCCGGGATGCGGCTGGCCTTGTTGCGAAAATCCATCGGATGCCGGTAGCCGCGCTCTTTGTCCTCGACGGCTTTCGAACCGGCCACCACGTAGAGCGTCTGCGCGGAATATTTGGCGAACGGGCCTTTCAGCCCGTCGTTGATGATTCTCAACACCTCGGCTCGCTCGTCGGAATCCTTGGATTCCGCGAGCACGTGCACCATTTCCGTGAGATTTTTGTCCGCGCCCTGGAACTGGAAGACGAGGTCGGCTTCGGCTTCGTCGAAGAATTCGCTCCACGCGCTGGAGTCGAACGGCGAGCGCTTCATTAGGGCGGACTCGACGGGCTCGGTCAGGAAATGCGACTTGAATACGCGGACGTGCTCGATCCAGGGACGGTGCTTGGCCACGACCGGATCGCTTTCGTAGAGCTCCTCGAGGCGGCCCTCGTCGAGACCGACAAGCTCCAGCTCGAAGAACGTGAGGTGCTCGCCGCGGATGGCGCTGAGTTCGCGCTGAAATTCGGCGCGTTTCGCCTTGACGGCCTCGTTGGCCAGGTCCGTACTTTCACGTAAGAAAATGTACGAGCCGATCTTGCCTTCGAGCATTTCCATATCGGAGTAGTGCTGGATGGCGGGGCCGAGCAATTCGGCGAGTTTGCCTTTGTAGGCGGCCGCGAAGGCTCGGGACTTCTCGGAGAGTTCCCGCAGGTCGGAATCGAGGCGGGGATCGGCGATGTCGGAATAGAGAATGCTGAGGTCCCAGCGGACCTGGCTCGTGTTTTCAATGGCTGTGGGCATGGTGGCGGCTAGCGATCCGGGTCGGTAGATTTTTCTGCTACGGCTGAGGCTGCGATTGAAGGATGGTGCTTCGATTGGGAAACGAAGAGAGATCCCTCCTCGCTTCGCTCGTTCGGGATGACAACGAAAGGCAAAGGCGAGTTGCCGGTGCGACAAAGCGCGGCGGCGGAGTTTTTTTGCGCGCGCTGTAGTAATAAGAGTGTCGAGTCAGCTTGTGCGCTTCTGTTTGTTTTCAGCGAGATAGGTGTGTTTCCGTTCGTCCTTGTGTGTCGAGTGAACTTTGGTGTTTTCGCCACTGTTTTTTCTCTTTTTCGCGTCTTCCGGAAGCTACTTTAGCATGGGAGAAGTTACTTGCAAGGACCAGGATCGCGTGGTGAAAGCGACTGCCTACGATGCAAAAGCTGCGCAGGCAGGAGTGCCTGTGCCACCCAAAAGACCGACCCTTAAAATCGAAGGGTCGGGCACCCGTAAAGGCTAGAGCAAGGCCACTGCGGCTAGCGGGTGGGGGGTGCGGTTTTGCATGGCGAGGGGTGCCATTTGGAGGCGTCCGGCTCGCGCTCGTATTGCTCGCTGGTTATGAAGCGGTCGGTTAGATATTGCGGGTCGTCGACTACGCCGGTGCGGATTAGATAGCCGTCACCTTCCAGATTGAAGGTGTCGAAATATTCCGTCATGACCGCGTTTCCGCTGTAGGGGATGCCGTTCTTGCGTAGATACCCGGGGCGCATATGGGTGGTTACCACTTTTAAAGCGCCGCCCTTGCCGGGGGCGGGGCCGCCGAACCTGAAGCCGAAGCCCCGGGACTGAAGCTGCTTTACCCAGGAGGCCTCGGAGTCGCCCTGCCACTGGGCCTCGCCTGCGGGCGCTTTGAATGCGCCGAAATGGAGCAGGCGGGTTTGCATGCCCGCGTCGGTTTCGATCTTCAAGGTGCTGTCGTCCGCCCAGGTGATGTGGAGGCGGGTGGGTATGCGCATGATGCCGGCGGCGCCGTAGGCGCGGCAGGCGTTGCCGCTCTTTTCGTCCGCGGCGAGATCCCAGGTCAAGGCTACTTTGCGGCCCTCGGGGTTGAGCGGAATGCTGGAATAGTCGCCCTTGGGCGGGGTCATCATGCGCCAGCGCCAGTCCTCGTCGACGATGGCTACCCAATAGCCGGTTATGTCGATCAAGGCGGCGGCCTTGGGAGTGAGAGGTGCGGTGGCGCGAGCGGCGGGGGGCGGGGGGGGCGCTCCCTCTTCCTGGGCGGCGCGCACTACGCGCAAACCCGAACACAGCGCTACGGCTGCGAGGAGAGGCACTATCGATTGTCTCGCGACACGGCGGAAACCAGTCATTATTGGGCTCCCTGCGCGGGTTGGCCCGCGCTCTTGCTGAGTTCGCGATAGGCGGCTTCGATGAAGGTGTTGGTGGCCCAGGGGCCGGTGTCGGAGCCGTAGATCACGTCGTAGTCAAAAGTGGGCTTGGCCGCCTTCACCTGTTCGAGGGTCATGCCCTTTTTGGCCATATCGAGGATGCGATCTCGGATGATGGTGACCATGTCGCGGTAATTCGCAACGTCGGTGATATCGCAGACCCGGCCGTGGCCGGGGATCACGTAGGTGCCGCCTTCTTCGTTATCCTGCGGGACGATAATTTCGAGCATGCGATTGAGGGCATCAATAGTGCCGTTGAGGCTGCCACCGTCCTGCGGGTTAAAGACCGGATAATGATCGGGGGTGAAGATGTCGCCGGTGCTCAGCACGTCCGAGCGGCGGAAGAAGACGAAACTATCGCCGTCAGTGTGCGCGGAGTGCGGATGCTCGATCATCACCGGCTCGCTGGTGAAAACGGCCCAGGTGTCGGTGTCGTAGGTGTCGGTCGGCCACAGGTTCTCGGCTACCGCGGGGCGCTTTTCCGTGGACACGCTCATGGTGGTCAGCGTGTTGACGTGCGCGATGATGGACGCTCCGCCGAAGTCGGGGTTGGCGGCGTTCTCGACCGGCACGAACCAGCCGGTTTTGGCGATGTTGTGATTGCCGCCGGTGTGGTCGGCATCGGCGCTGGTATCGATGATGAACTCGATGGGGCGCAGCGACAGCTTGCGAACCTGGGAAAGCACGGCTTCGCTCATGTCGGGCGTGCCGGAATCGACCAGCAACACCGAATCAGCGGCTACCTGCACCGTGATGTTCGGGCCCGCGCCCACCAGCATGTATACGCTGCCCTGCACGGGAAGGACGTGGACCTTCGAATCGTCCGCCGCCGAAGACGGCGCGGCAACCTGAGGCGGGGGTGTGGTGCGCCGTCCATTTTGGGCGACGGCTGCGCCCGCCGTCGCGAGGAAGGCCGCGCCTGCGAACAGCGCTGCCAGGATGGCCGAGCGGCGATTACGAGCCGAGTGAGGAATTTTGGTTCTCACGGTTTGTCCTTTTGCTTGGCGTTTTCCTTAGGGTTGACCGTATCCGTTTCCTTCACCTCGTGGGAATCGCCGAACATATCGGTAAAGGTGCCGTGCGGCGATTTCGGGGGGGCGTTGCGCGGCAGGGGAGGCACCGGCATCGTCGCCAGCTTTGACTCGTACTCCGGGTACATCGTTTCGGCACCGCCGCGCACGGCTTCTTCCGGCACGCCATGTGCTTCGGCAAACTCGTGCAGAAATTTGTTCGTTCCCGGCAGGTGATGCGCCACCCAGCCCTTGGCGTGCTCGATTTCCACGCTGGGAATGCAGTGGGACGGCGTGAGCGCGTAGCCGGGATCGAGAATCCAGTTGGAGCTGCGGATCAAGCGCTCGGTGAGATACGCGGGGTCCTTGGTTAGGCTGACCAGCGTGAAGAAATCGCCGTGGCGGATGAAATACTCGACCATCGTGGCGCGGTCGCTGCGAGGCAAACCGTTGCGGCGTACCCAGCCTTCTTTCAAGTGGGTGGTGACCACGCGCAACATGTCGCCTTCCCACTCGCCGGTCGAAAAGCCTTCCCAGGTGTGGACGGCGTAATCCGGGGGATGAGGGCGACCGTCCATGTAAATGGTGCGCTGGGGAAGCATCCACATCATCGTGGTGTGCCAGGCGACGATCTGCTCGGTGAGAGGGTCCAGATCGGGCCACACGCGCATGTTGGCAGGGCCGCGCGGGGCGTAATCCGCCGGGTGCGGCTCGCATTCGTGCTCGATTTCAATCCACTTTTCGGAGTCCCAGGTATCGGCGCGCATGCGGGCCTGATCGTTGATGGGGACGCCGGTGTAGTCGCCGATTTCGGGGCCGTGGCCGCGCTCGAAGGCGTCCTCGTGCAGCTTTTGGCCCCACTCGCCGGAGAGATCCACTTGGGCGCTTGCGGGAACGGCCAGCAACGCCGATGCGACCATTGCACCGAAGGTGACGGCGGCGAGAAGCGATTTCAACCGCGTAAACATGCCGCTCTGATAACACTTCCCCATAGCGGCGTCAACCCAAAACGAGAATTTCAATTTCAGATGGAGAGTTTTCATGCGCGGGATCGAAGGGGCCGCAGGAAAAAGGCGGGAGCGACGGCGGACCGCTGGGGAATGCGCTCCGGCAGTGAGTGGGCCATATGACCGGCACTGCCGGAGGAAAAGTTCTTCGCCGAGTAGCTTACTGAACGACGCCTTCCCACTTGAAGTTGTCGGCCGGGCGCACGATGGACTTGATGCGCAGCCGGTGCTCGTCGGGGTCGCGCCCCGGATTACCGGTGATGATCACGTGATCGCCCGGCTTGAGCGTGTCGCGCGTGACGTGCGACTGGCTCAACTGCGCCCCGCCGCCCCATTCGATCGACCAGGTCTGCATAACGCCCTTGTCGTCAGGCGCATCAATCTTGATGAAGGAGTGCGGATTGCGCCACAGAAACTCCTTGACGGTTCCTTCGATCTTGCCGGTCTGGTCGACAAAGTAGGTCGCCGCGAACGAGTGGTGGGCATAAGCGTTGCCGCCCCACGCCAGCGCCGTTCCGAGCGCCAAGAGAAAAGCCAGCTTTCTGGAATTCATCGTTACTCTCCTGTAAGAGGTCACCCTGAAAAGGATTTTGTCCCGCCCCGCGACGTGCGACTTTTACATAAAAGTACCCTACTTTGCAAGAAGGCCGGTGAGTGCCGTTCCTTTCCCGCAAGGCTCGGGGATTCGGTTCGTTACTGCTTGGACGCAGGTGGGATTCGGTCGGTTACGTCGGGAACAAGAGGGGATTGGCTTGATCGACGATCTTCGTTCCAGCAGTGAAGACCACGCACGTGTCAACCTTAAGAATGTTATCGGGCGTTGCGGGGATCGCCGCCGGGGTCATTCCATTTGTTGCGCAGCGCGTTACCCGCGAAGATATCCTGAATGCCGAGCCTGACGGGGATTGCCGGAGTGGGCAAGGCTTCGTGTTGCGTCAACAGAGCCACCGCGGGTTCTTCCTGATCGGCCAGCCAGAGCGTTATAAGCGTGGTGGTATTGAGCCCGGGATTCGCTTGCAATGCATGGGCAGCGGCGCCCGCGGATCGCAGCTACTCAAGCCGCTTCAATCGGTCGAGCAGTTTTTGATATTCCGCCTGGCGCTCGACGAGCGTGGTTTCGAGATCCTGGACGATTTTGGCGGGAGCCTTGCTGCGAAAGCTCTCATCGGCGAGGCGCTTCTTCTTCGATTCGACGTCTTTTTCTAGGCGCTCGACTTCTTTTCGAATCCGCGCGGTCTCCGCAGTGCGATCAACCTTGGCCTCGTAGATCACGCGAATATCCAGATCGGCGCTCACGGCCACCGCCGCGCCGCCGGAACCGGCGATCGGACGAGATGCCTCCCGCAATTCCGAAAGGGAAGCGAGGCGCATGATCGTGTCCCGGTTGTCTTCCACGAGGCTGCGTTCGTGCTCGTCAAGGATCAGCACTTCCGCGGGCACTTTTTCTTTTTGGGCGATCTTCAATTCCGCGCGCTGATTCCGCGCCGAAACGATCCCGCCTTGCAAGTAGGCCATGCTTTTTTCGACGGCGCTGTCCGTCCATTCGGCTCGCGGCTCGGGAAAGGGTGCGAGCGCAATCGATCGAGCGCCGCGCTCCTGAGGCAGTCGGTGCCACAGTTCTTCGGTGAGGAAGGGCATCACCGGGTGCAATAGGCGCAGGGCGGCTTCGAGGGCCGCGAATATGTTGCGCCACGCAGGCAACGCGACCGCGCGGTCCGCCGACGCAATCTGCGGCTTCACCCACTCGATGTACCAATCGCAGAAATCGCCCCAGAAGAAGTGGTAGATCAGCTGCGACGCCTCGTGAAAGCGGAAATTCTCGAGCGCGTCGTTCACCTGCTCGGACACACCGGCAAGCCGGGAGAAAATCCAGCGGTGAGCGAGCGCTCCCTCGCCAGGAACCGCGTAAGGCGCCTTTGCGCGAATTTCCGGCGCGGCGATTTCCTCGATTTCGATCCCCTGCGACTCCACTTTTTCGAGATTCACGAAAAGGAACCGCGCGGCGTTCCAGATTTTGTTGGCGAACGCGCGGGCGCCGAGAATGCGATCCTCGCTGAGGATAATGTCGGTGCCCGGCGCGGCCATGCTGGCGAGCATGTAGCGGAGCGCGTCGGTGCCGAACTTCTGCGTTAGCTCGAGCGGGTCGACGCCGGTGCCCTTGGTCTTGGACATTTTTGCGCCTTCGGCGGTGCGCACCAGCGAATGCAGGTAGAGCCGCCGGAAGGGAATCCGCTGCGACAGATTGGCGCCGCCGGTGAGGTGCAGCCCCATCATGATCATCCGCGCGTCCCAGAAGAACAAAATGTCGTAGCCGCTGATGA
>JBEKTG010000120.1:0-8602 GCA_049516275.1 Candidatus Acidiferrales bacterium | reverse complement strand
GGAGGGATCGTTGGCGGGGCGATACGCGATTCGTTCAAGAAGCTCAATCCGCGCACGCTGATGAAGAATCCGGTGATGTTCGTGGTGGAGGTCGGCTCCGTTATCACCACGTTCGACCTGGTGCGCGACCGCATCCTGCACCTGGGCGGCTTCGGCTTCGAGCTCCAGATCACGCTGTGGCTTTGGTTCACCGTTCTCTTCGCCAATTTCGCCGAAGCGATGGCCGAAGGGCGCGGCAAGGCGCAGGCGGACACCCTGCGCAAGGCGCGCGCGGAGACCGTCGCCAGGCGCATCCGGCAGGACGGCTCGCTGGAGGATATTGCAGGCTCGAAGTTGCGAGTCAACGATCGGGTGAAAGTGATCGCCGGGGAATTCATACCGGGAGACGGCGAGGTTGTCGAAGGCGTGGCGTCGGTGGACGAATCGGCGATCACCGGCGAATCGGCTCCTGTGATCCGCGAGTCGGGCGGCGATCGCTCGGCGGTTACGGGCGGCACGCGCGTGCTTTCCGACGAGATCATCGTCCGCATCACGTCGAATCCCGGCGAGACGTTCCTGGACCGCATGATCAAGCTGGTCGAAGGCGCCGAGCGGCAGAAGACGCCGAACGAGATCGCGCTGAATATTCTGCTGTCCGGGCTGACGATCGTGTTCCTGCTGGCCGTGGTTACGCTCCAGCCCATGGCGATTTACTCCGGGTCGCCGCAATCGATTTTTGTTCTGATCTCGCTGCTCGTTTGCCTGATCCCCACTACCATCGGCGGATTGCTTTCCGCCATCGGGATTGCCGGTATGGACCGGGTGGTTCAGCGAAACGTTCTGGCGATGTCTGGCCGGGCCGTGGAGGCTGCCGGCGACGTCGATACACTTCTGCTGGACAAGACCGGTACCATCACGCTGGGCAACCGTCGCGCCACGGAATTTGTGCCGGCGCCCGGTGTAACGGAGCAGGAACTTGCCGATGCGGCCCAGCTGGCTTCGTTGTCGGATGAGACGCCGGAAGGGCGCTCGATCGTCGTGCTGGCGAAGGAAAAATACGGGCTCCGCGGGCGCGAACTCTCCGCTTACGCGGCGACGTTCATTCCGTTCACCGCAGTGACGCGAATGTCCGGCGTCGATCTTGATGGGCGCCACATCCGCAAGGGCGCCTTCGACGCCATCACAGAGCATTGCAAGGAATGCGGCCATTACGTTCCTCCGGAAGTGGAGGAAGCGGTCAAGGTGATTTCAAATTCCGGCGGCACCCCCCTTCTGGTTGCCGAGGACCACAAGATTCTCGGAACCATCCATTTGAAAGACATCATCAAGGGCGGGATGCGGGAGCGCTTCGATCAATTGCGCGCCATGGGAATCCGCACGGTTATGATCACTGGCGACAACCCCCTGACAGCCGCGGCTATCGCTCGCGAGGCGGGTCTCGACGACTTCCTCGCCCAAGCGAAACCCGAGGACAAGCTGGCGCTGATCCGCGCCGAGCAGGCCAAAGGCAAACTCGTCGCCATGACCGGTGACGGCACCAACGACGCACCCGCGCTGGCGCAAGCCGACGTCGGGCTCGCCATGAACGCCGGCACGCAAGCCGCCAAGGAAGCGGGCAACATGGTGGATCTCGATTCGAACCCGACCAAGCTCATCGAGGTGGTTGAGATCGGAAAGCAGTTGCTGATCACACGAGGCGCGTTGACCACATTCTCGGTATCCAACGACGTGGCAAAATATTTCGCGATCATCCCGGCGATGTTCGCCGGCGCTTTCCCGCAGCTCAACGTGCTGAACATCATGGCTCTCAAGACGCCCGAATCGGCCATCTTGTCCGCGGTGATTTTCAACGCGCTCATCATCATCGCGCTCGTGCCGCTCGCGCTGCGAGGGGTGCGCTATCGCCCGCTGGGCGCGGAAGCGCTGCTGCGGTGGAACCTGCTTGTCTACGGAGTGGGCGGCATCGTAGCGCCATTCATCGGAATCAAAGTCATCGACTTGATCATTACGCACATTGGATGGGCGTGAGGCTACCATGAAAAAAAATCTCTTAATTTCAGTCTGGTTTACGCTGGCAACAACGGTTCTTCTGGGGATCATCTATCCGCTGGCAGTTACCGGGCTCGCTCAGATGCTGTTTCCAAAGCAGGCCAACGGCGAACTGATTACCCAGGGCGGCAAGCTGGTTGGCTCGCACCTGATCGGCCAGCCGTTCACCGCGCCCGGATACTTCTATTCCCGGCCTTCCGCGGCAGGCGCGGCCGGATACGATCCCACCGCATCGGGGGGCTCAAACCTCGGCCCGACGAACAAGGCTCTCATTGACCGCGTCAGCGCCAGCGTCAAGGCCCTGCAACCGACCAACCCCGCTGCGCCGATTCCAGCAGACCTGGTGACGACTTCGGGGTCCGGTCTCGATCCGCATATCTCTCCTGCGGCGGCGGAGTTTCAAGTTCCGCGAGTTGCCCACGAGCGCGGAATGAGCGAGCAGGACATTCGGGCGCTGGTGCAGAAGCACACGGAAGGGCGGCAGTTCGGCCTGCTGGGAGAACCCCGTGTGAATGTGCTCGATCTCAATCTCGATCTGGACGCAATCCGGCCGATGCACTAAAGCTTTTCTCTGATTGCTATCGGATGCGTTACTTCTCGGTGCGCGGGGCGCGGTTCTTCTCGGCAGGCGCCTCAAAGCGATATCCGACCCAGGGTTCGGTGTGAATGTACATCGGCTCCCGAGGATCCAGTTCGATTTTCTTGCGCAACTGGTTGATGAAAACGCGCAGGTATTCGGTTTCGTCGCCATAATCGGGCCCCCAGACAGCCTGGAGCAACCGGCGATGCCCCAGCGACCTTCCCTGGTTCGCCACAAGATAACGCAGCAATTCGAATTCCTTGGGCGTGAGGCGCACCGGTCGATCTCCCACCATCACCAGGCGTTTGTCGAAATTGATCGTCAGACCCGGAGCAACAAATTCCGGAACCGCCTCGGCAGCGGCCGATCTGCGGAGACCTGCGCGTATGCGCGCCATGAGTTCCTCGGATCCAAAGGGTTTGACGACGTAATCGTCGGCGCCGGCATCGAGCGCCTGCACCTTGTCGCGCTCCGTGTTGCGGACGGTGAGCATGATGATGGGAATGTCGCTCGTGCTGCGAATCTCCCGGCAGGTTTCGAGCCCCGAGCGGCCCGGCATATTCACATCGAGGAGTATCAGGTCCACGTGCTCGCTGCGGATCTGTTCGAGCGCTTCATCCCCGGTTCGCGCTTCCACTACCGCATAGCCATGCGAGGTGAGGGTGGTGCGCAACACGCGACGGATCTGCGGCTCGTCATCGACGACCAGCACCGTCGCGGAGTTCATACTTGCACCGGACGGCTGTGATCCACGGGCAGGGAAAAAGAAAAAACGGAACCGTGGCCGCGCTGGCTCATTAAATTGATGGAACCGCCATGGGCTTCGACGATCGCTTTGGCAATGGGCAGCCCCATTCCGGTTCCCTCCACGCTATAACGCTGATCTTTACCGCGGTAGAACTTTTCGAAAATGAGAGCCTGCTCAAGATCGTCAATTCCATCGCCGCGGTCGGCCACGCTCGTTACCACAGTATCACCATGCGCTTCCGCGGTGATCGTGATTGGCTGGTTAGGTGAGGAATATTGGTTCGCGTTCTCTATCAAATGGACGAGAACCTCCCGGGCCCTCGCCAGGTCCGCCCGAACGGGAGGGAGGCCCGGCGGAACTTGGATATTCAGCGGGCGGCTAGCAAGAGATCCCCTGCAATGCTCTAGGGCCGCCTTGATGACTTCGTCCACAGTGTGGGGCTTTAGTTCCAATTCCACTTCGCCGGCGTCCAGTCGCGCCATTTCTCCCGCTTCGCCGACCAGGCGGTTCAAACGATCGGTTTCTTCGTTGATGATCGTCAGGAGTTCCTGCTTCTGTTCGGCCACCAGGCCCCCGTTTGAAAGCAAATTGGTAACGGAAGCCTTGATGGAGGTAAGCGGAGTGCGCAGCGCGTGCGTGACGGCGTCGAGAAGGGCTGTGCGCAACTGCTCCCCCTGGCGCGCTGCCTCCGTCTGTCCCAGTTGCTCGACAGCGCGCGCGTGCGCCATCGCGATGGCCACCAGCGTTCCAATGGCCTCGAGCGTTTGCAGCGAAAGCGCCCTTCCTGAAATCCCCAGACTGCCGATCGCCCGCACACCGATCCGAACCGGAACGAGGCAGAGACTGTTGGGCGTGTCGATCACGGGTTCCTCGCGCGCCATTACGGCCTTGAGGCTGTCGGTATCGAGCCGGGGAACCACTGGACCGGACCGGTACACCTTCTGCTTGTCGGCAAGAAACAATGCCGCCGCTCCGACTTCGAACGTCTTTACGATCCGTGCGGGGATGCGGTTCAGAAGTTCCATCACGTTGCCGGACTCAAGAAGGTCGCGGCTGAACGCATACAGCTTCTCGATGTCCCGCTGCCGGGCGGAGGCTTCCTCCGACTGTTGCCGCGCCCGCGTCGCCAGGTGGCTCCCGATAACGGCCACAGCGAGGAACGCGACGAGCGCCACCCAATTCTGCGGGTCGGCCACCGTAAAAGTGCCAACAGGGGGAAGGAAATAGTAGTTGAAAGCCAATACCGCGGCCAAGGACATCGGGATGGAAACGGTCATGCCCCAGAACGTGGAAACGACTAAAATAGCCAAAAGAAGCGTCATCGCAACGGTCGTGGCATTGACCAGAAGAACTTTGTGGTACAGAAGGACGATTCCAGCGACGGTTCCAAAAGCGCCAGCGAATTGGAAGATACGGCTCAAAACCGGAGAACGCACGGTGGTATTCTACCGTAGCTTCCCAGTGCCTGTTAGCAGAGAATGACGCCATGCCGAAGACACCCGAAGAGTGGCTGGAAGTAACCACTCCCGCGCAAAAAACCAAGGGCGTGTTGAAGCTCTTCCTCGGCTACGCGCCGGGCGTTGGAAAAACCTACAGCATGCTGAGCGAGGCCATCCGCCGCCACAGCCGCGGGGAAGATATCGTCATCGGGCTGGTGGAAACACACGGAAGAAAGGGCATCGCCGAACTCGCTTCGCAGCTGGAGTCCGTTCCCCGCCGCAAGATCGATTACAAGGGCACCGAGTTCGAGGAGATGGATATCGACGCGATTCTGGCGCGCAAGCCGCAGGTGGCGCTGGTGGACGAACTGGCCCACACCAATATTCCCGGCACGCGCCACCGCAAGCGTTATGAAGACGTCCTCGAGCTGCTGGAAGCGAATATCGACGTGATTTCTACGGTGAACATTCAGCATATCGAAAGTGTCGCCCCCACCGTGAACGCGTTTACGGGGGTGATCGTCCGCGAAACCGTGCCGGACTGGGTGCTTCAGCTCTCCCAGGAAACCGTGATGGTGGACCTCACGCCCGAAGCCCTCCAGAACCGCATGAAGCGCGGCGACGTATATCACAAGGAAAAGATCGAACAGGCGCTTCGGAATTTTTTCAGGCGCGGGAATTTGATCGCGCTGCGCGAACTTGCGCTCCGTCAGGTTGCCGAGCAGGTGGACCGCAGCCTGTCGTCTTATATGGACGAGAAGGACATCCAGCAGAACTGGGCGGTCCGCGAACGCATCGCCGTGTGCATCAGCGCCAACCCCCGGGCCCAATACCTGGTGGCGCGCGCGGCGCGAATGGCGCGCCGGATGGACGCAGAGCTCTACGCCCTGCACGTCGATATCGAGCGCGAGGGCGTGAAGAATGAAAAATCACTGGAGGCCAATCTTCAGTTCGCGGAAAGCCTGGGAGCGAAGCCCATCCGCCTGAAAGGCAAGAGCGTAGCCGACGCGGCCGCGCAATTCGTGCGGGAGAAACATGTGACGCAGATGATTTTTGGAAGGTCCGCGGGAGAAGGGTGGCGCAAGCTGCGCTACCTCAATGCGATCAATCATTTCCTGCGCGACGCTCCCGCCGTGGACGTCCACATTGTGACGCAGGAATCCGACTAGGAAGTCGTAGCGCTGTCGTTTCTTCCCGGCCAATGAAGCTCTAAACTTGGACGGGGAACCGCAAAGACAGTTTGGCCACCGGAAGCGGCTCGATCATGCGGATGGGCTCGCGAATTCCGAGCTCGGACGAAAAGTTTCGGATGCGCTCCAGCAAGCTGGGCGTAACTTCCTGTCCGCGAGCGATCAGCAAAAGCCCTTTCGCGGATTTCACGTCCTCGCCAAAAAACATCCCGGCCTTCATGTCCCGCAGGGTGAGTTCGTGCTCGCGCGCTTCCTTTTTCCCACGGTCCCGCAACTCCGCAAACGCCTCCAGAATTTCCGGATCATACAGGCCGGTACGCCCCCGCAGGATGTCGAAGAGGCCCTCTTGCGTTCCGCGTTCGGACTCCAGGACGTCATAATCCAGCGCGATCCTCAGCGCTCGCGCCCCCCAAGCCAACGGAGGGATCTTCTCTCTCTCCGCGCCCGCGAAATCCTGCGGGTAAAGCTTCAGGATATCTCTCACCAGTTCAAGACGCGGGATACTCGCCAGGAACTGTTCGGCCACTTGTGGGACGCGGTCTACCATCGCTGATTCCGAATCCGTCAGCTGCTCCCCTTTGTAGATTTTATCCTGGGTTCGCTGCGGGAGAGTCACATATCCGATCTGCGAGAGCATCGCCGCCACTTCCACTGGCCAGCGTTCGGCAATTTCGAAGTGCGCCATGATCTCCGCCACAGTGCGCTGAACACGGGTGGCCCGGCCAAAAGCTGCTGGGTTCGTAAGAGCGAGGATATCCGTCAAGGCCTTGATGCTTCCACGGAGGGTCTGTTCCAGCAGGACTTTCTCCGCAGTCAGCAGACGGTGCTGCTCCGCGCAGGCCATCAAGGCCCTCACCAGAACTCCCGTGGGGCAAGGTTTGCAGAGGAAGCGGAAGATGTTTCCGTCGTTGACGGCCCCGATGGCGGACTCCATGTCTGCCTGCCCGGTCAGCAAAACGCGGACTGCGTCCGGGGCCAGCGCGCGCGCACGGGACAGAAACTCGACGCCGTCCATGAGCGGCATGCGGAGGTCGGATGTCACCACAACGAACGGACCCTTCGCTTGGAGAATCTCCAGTCCCAGCCTTCCCCCGATGGCCGTCTCCACCACGAAAATGCTCCGGAGGGTCCGCTGCAACCCGTCGAGAACGTTTTGCTCGTCGTCGACGCAAAGAATCCGGGGCCGCGGATCGTCAGACATAGCTTGCTCCCTGCGATTCGCGCGAAACCGTTTCCGCCAGCTCCCGCCATTTCGGAAGGTTCTCCGACACGCCAGGGATCGCAAGAATGACGGGATGGATCTCCTGCTCCACCTCCCCGCCGCAATTCGTTCCCAAGGGATCGTGGGCCAGCACATTCGAGAGATACACTGTGGAGAGCAGGTCTAATTTGGCGTGCGGCACGCGCTCGGGATGGTGGTGATGGGCCACGGCCTCGACAACCGGCGAGGGCAGTCCCCACAAACTCAGCAGGTACGCTCCCACCTCGGCGTGAGAGACACCGATCAACTCTTCCTCGATGGCGAACAACGGCCGCTTGTCCTGCCGCGCTCCCTCCAGCGCGCGGGACAGATGCTCCGGCGCTCTCTCGGCGATGACAAGCTTGCCGATGTCGTGCAAAAGTCCGGCGACGATGACTGCCTGCGGGACCGCCATTGTTTTGGATATCTCCGACGCAATCCGCGCCGTCAACTGTGCGTGGTGATGGAATTCCTCAAGCGAGAATCCCGCGATGGGCCTTTTGGGGTGGAACGTGCGGAATACCTCCACGGAAAGCACAAGATTCTGCAGGATGGTGATCCCCAGATAACTTACCGCCGTTTTCATGTCGGAAATCTCGCGCGTCACCCCAAAAAACGCGGAATTCACAAGCTGCAGAACCTTGGCCGAAATGGCCACGTCCTGCTCGACAATCCGCACCACCTGGTCCACGGAGCTTTCGGGATTCGAAAGAAGGCTGCGGAGCGCGGCATATGTGCGCGGAAGGGATGGCAATTCCCGCAACGAGCCCACGAGACCCGCCAGCATTTTGCTGTGCAGCACTTCGATGAGGCTTGTTGCGCGCTCGATCGCCGCGCGTAGCGCATCGGGCTCGCACGGCTTCAGCAAGAACTGATGCGCCACCGGAACGGCGCGGTAGGAAGCTTCCAGCTCGGTATATCCCGATAGAATGATTCGCAGGATGTTCGGGTACTTCTCGCGCACGATCTCCAGCAAAGCGGCGCCGTCGATTTCGGGCATTCTCATGTCCGAAACGATCACGTCAAACGGCGACGCTTCCAGCATCGTCAGGGCCGCTTTGCCGCCCGGCGCAAATGCCATCTCCCAATCGCGCCGTTGAGGCCTCAGCATCCGTTGGAGCCCCTCCAGAATATTGATTTCATCGTCGACAAAAAGAATGCGCGTCACTTCGTCACCGCCTCTCGCGGCTCCAGCACTCCGTTGACCGGTAAACGAACATAAAACGTCGTTCCCTTCCCGGCTTCGGTCTCAAACGTCAGCGTTCCGCCGTGCTTTTCCACGACAATCGCTCTCGCAAGCGTCAAACCCTGCCCGGTGCCTTTTCCAACTTCCTTCGTCGTGAAAAATGGATCGAATATTTTGTCGCGTGCCGCTTC
>JBEKTG010000119.1:0-8623 GCA_049516275.1 Candidatus Acidiferrales bacterium | reverse complement strand
CAGAGAATCGGAAAGAGCGCTTCTAGACCAGATTGTGGGCTATTTAATCGGTTGAAAACGAGGCGTAGTGACTCCGAGCAAAGCAAAAGCCTGAGGTAGATTCCGGACCACGTGAAGATTAGGCCGCGTTGCCTTTCCAATTGCCTGAAACAGCCGCGCCAAGGCAAAAACCAGAGCACTCGGGGCTACGATCACACGCGGGCGTGAAACCACGGGGTCTGCCGGTGACAACGCCGCTAATTCCCGGATCGCTAGTGGCGTCACGTCGAAACCAGCGGCATCTGAGAAATCGGCAATACTGCCTCGGAAGTCGTCGTCAGCCACCAGTAAAGCCACGGCCGCAACTCGATAACAAGATTTAATCGATTCGGAGGTGACCGAGCCGTGGAACTTGGCCAGAAAAATCTTATTCTCGGGATCGAACTCAAAGTGAAGGTCTACGTTGTTCCTCACTCGTTCGCGCACACGGCCCGCTAGACCGCTACTGATAAACCGGTCCCCCTGGAGGATGGCTTCCACGGCAGTTAACAGTTCTTCACGAGCGCTTATTTTCACCGCGTAGCCCGATATTCCCAGACTCACAGTCTCGTGAACTATATCCGCATCCGATTCCAGACTCAGGAAGAGTATTTTGGACTCAGGGACAAGCTTGCGGATTCGTCGGGCAGTTTCGATTCCATTTAGCTTCGGCAGGCCGATATCGAGCAAGATCAAGGCAGGCCTTAGTTCTTCCGCTTTCTGGACGGCTTCCAACCCATCCGATGCTTCGCCGATGATTTTCCATTCGGGCCGCGCCTGTAGCAGCGAACGAATTGTGCGCCGCCAGTCCGGGAAATCTTCAACGATGAGAATCCTAATAGCGCTTCCCCTCCTTAGCTAAGCTTATCGTTTCTCCCTCCTTTTGAGACACGCTTTTTACTTGTTGTCGCAAGAGCTCGCTGTGATTCCGAATATCAGCAAGCTGTGATCTCCCGCACAGTCCCAAGCGACTCGGACTGACCCACTCCAACATCAGCCCATCCTGTGAATTTGCCGGGTAATGATTTAGAATTACGGACCGAATGTATACCCGGCGGAATAAGAAGGCTACCGCCATTTATCCGCCACCCCCTGGGAACGCCAATCTCCCGATTGGCGGGGTTAAGCAACCTGCGCGTTTCAGAATTCCACGGAAACCATAAATCGATCCGCTATTTTGAGTGGCGCAAAATCGCAGCATCGCCGAAAATACCAGCCGATCGTGGCGGAGGTCCAGATGGAAAAGCAGCTTCCAATCTTTCGAATTCTCGGCGGAATCTTCCTGGCGGCCACGCTAGCCGCGTTTCCCGGAATCGCCGCCGCGCAGAATGCCAGCAAGCCATTCGTCTCGCGCGACGCCAGCATCGACGGCGCAAAAATTCACTACACCACAGGCGGATCGGGCCCGGCGGTCATCCTCCTTCACGGATTCGCCGAAACCTCGCGAATGTGGAATCCCATACTGCCGGCACTCGGCCAGAAATTCACGGTGATTGCGCCAGACCTTCCGGGCATCGGGGATTCCTCCATCCCGAGCGGCACGATGGATATGAAGGCCGCTGCGATCCAGATTCACGACCTCGCCCGTTCCCTGGGCGTGAAGAAAGCGCGCGTCGTAGGCCACGATATCGGGCTGATGGTCGCCTACGCGTATGCGGCGCAGTTTCCCTCCGAAGTCGAAAAGCTGGTGGTAATGGACGCCTTCCTCCCGGGCGTGCAGGGCTGGGAGCCGATCTACGATTCCCCGGACTACTGGCACTTCCGGTTCAACGGGCCGACTCCGGAAGCGCTCGTGAAGGGCCGCGAAGCTATCTACTTCGCCTATTTCTGGAACGACCTCGCCGCCGACAAAAACCATTCCATTCCCGAGGCGGATCGCAAAGCGTATCTCGCCGCGTATTCGCGCCCCGGACGAATGCACGCGTCGTGGGAATATTTCGCCACCTGGCCGCAAACCGCCAAAGATTTTGCCCAAATGGCGCGCACCAAGTTGACCATGCCGGTGCTGTCCATCGGCGGCGACAAGTCGCTCGGAGAAGCCCTCGCCGCGCAGATGAGGCTCGTAGCGTCCAATGTAACCGTCGTGATCGTGAAGAACTCCGGCCACTGGATACTCGAAGAGCAGCCGAAGCAGACCATCAACGCATTAGTGAATTTCCTGTGATGAAGATTGACACGTGGATTTCAGCTGGGTCCGCACCACTGACCCGAGGCCATCCTGTGATTTTGCCGGGTAATGATTCAGAGTCACCGACCGAATAGATACCCGGAGGAATGAAGGCTACCGCCATTTATCCGCCGCCCCCCTGGGAACGCCAATCTCCCGATTGGCGAGGTCAAGCAGCCTGCGCCATCCATAATTCCAGGAAAATCATGAAAACGAAGCGCGATTTCGAGCGGCGCAAAATCCCGGCATCGCCGAAAATATGAGCCGATCTTAGCGGAGCAGCGCAGTGCCATGCCACGAAGAAGACGATGAAAAACCTGGTTTATCAGGAGTGAGCCGTCCGGCCCCCGACGCTCTTATTGGCCTTTGACCTTGTTAGGCGTAAGCTCCTCTATATTATTGAGATTTTCTTATTCGAGGAGACTTGGACATGCCGGGAACATACAAAATAACCGAACTGGTAGGAACTTCGCCCGTGAGCTTCGCCGAGGCGGCGAAGGCCGCTGTCGCCGAAGCGGCGAAGACGGTACGCAACATGGAATGGTTTGAGATCGCCGATGAAAGAGGCAGGATTAAGGACGGCAAGATTGAGGAGTTCCAGGTCAGGCTGCGAATCGGGTTCAAGATCGAGCGGTAAATCAGACCGCAGTGCCGAGGCAATCGGACACATAGCGTTAAACTAGGACTTGCGCTTCACTGTATTTTCACGGTTGCTCGGAACTTGGTCATCCATCGCGCTAGCTTGTCTTGAGGCGCACGCCCTGTCGAGTCGCCCGAGTCACCAAAAATCTTGTAGTGGACTGATTCCTGCCCCGAATCAAACCAGAACTCGTACCATGTAGCTTCATCGACGCCAACTCGTGTGGCCAAAAAAGGAGAGATTCTAATGGCCTTCAAATTGTTAAGCATAGGCTCCAATGTTTTGTATTCGACGTGGGACCGGGTGGTTCGGACTTTCACTTTTGCTGCAATCTCCGCTTCATTGACATGCGGGTTCTCGGTAAGCGCTGTGGAGACCAGTTGAAAAAGGTCACGGCCATTCATGTTATCCAATGTGGACCGGACTATTTCTGACTCTCCTCCCGGATAGACAACAATGGCAAGCTGACTATCGTCGTCGTGAAATCGCATAATTAGCTTTACGTAATACGGCTTCGATTCAACATCAAAAGGAAAGAGAAGAGCCGATACATGAACGTAAACGTCTTGTGAGTTGCGGTCGGGGGTTTGAGATCTTCCTGGCGCGGATAGAAGGCAGAGCAGGGCCACAGACGCTATTGCCGCTCGATAAACCATGAGAACCCTCCGGACTTTTGGCCGTCAGATTATTCATCGAATTGTGAGGTTTGGCAAAAAGGCACGTTCTGCTGTTGGGCCCACTACTGCGTCCACCACGGCTTCGCATTTACTCGCCTTCTGATGCTTCCGCTTTGCATTCATTGCCGCCTGGCGCGATTTGGATCCTGTAACGCGACCGATGAGAAAGCTCAGTAACGAACTTGCCGATGGCCTCATACACGACATATCCTCCATTGCCGTAATCGGCGCTCCATTTGGAGCCATACCGGTGAAGGCGATATGCATTCACAATTGCATTAAAACCTCCGTTCGCGTCAGGCTCCGCAAACAAAAGCATCCCGTTCCTTCCATCCGGCGAGTAAACGACGATGTTGAATGCTCCGGGTGTATCTCCTATCTCGGGGATTGACCCGACCTGATATCGCACCCATGTCCAATCTCCTACCTTAAGTCTCAAGTAATCCAGGTCGTACCGCCGTACGAAATCGGCTTTTACCAAGCAACCCACGGCTTTTTTCAAACGGGGCGGCACGTCCCCCCCGATCTTGGCAGCCTGCACGCCTGTCCAGGCTGGCAGAAGACATAGCGTCGCGAAAAGGAAAGCCCTAAAGAGAGGACTCACGCACCGTTGGTTAGGCGAGCACCGAATTGTCCCCTTGTTAGCCCGACACAGGACTGCAAATGTAGTTTTTCTCCACATACGGGTGACTCCTAGCTCATTGGGCTTACGGTCCGTAAGTCATTATGTATTTGTACGGACCTGGTGAGGTGTAGGGGCCCGAGCATGTATGGATACTCTCCCCTGAAGACAACCAATTTAACACAATGGCCCGTAGTGCTTGGTTAGTCGGATTACCGGAAATTGACCCACCACCAACCTGAAGCCATCCTGTGAATTTACCGGCTAATGATTTAGAATTACCGACCGAATGGATACCCAGCGGAATAAGAAGGTTATCGCCATTTATCCGGGCTCCTTCGACCCGGTCACCAACGGCCACCTTGACCTGATCGCGCGCGCCGCGATGATCTTCGACAACGTGGTGGTGGCGGTCACGCGCAACCCCGACAAAGACGCGCTCTTCGAGGTGAAGGAACGCGTCGAAATGCTCGAGGCAGTCACCTTCGACTGGAAAAATGTCGAGGTGGACGTGTTCGACGGCCTGCTGGTGGACTATGCCCGGTCGCGCACCGCCGGGGTAATCCTGCGCGGCATCCGCGCCGTCTCCGATTACGAATACGAACTCCAGATGGCCATGATGAACCGCAAGCTCGAATCGCAGATTGAAACGGTGTTCATGCTGCCCGCCGAAGCCTACAGCTTCGTGAGTTCGCGGCTGGTGAAAGAACTGGCGCGGTTGCGCGGCCCCATCAAGGGGTTTGTGCCGGCGCTGGTGGAGCAGCGGCTGCGCGATAAGCTGAACTAGATTTGCACGAGCGGACGAGGCGCCGGGATGGAACGCGGCACGGGACTCAAAATCACGGAACTGAAAATCACGGACCCGAAAATCACAGAACCGAAAATCGACGCCCCTATCCAGCTGACCGACCGGGTAAACCGCATCGGCGTGTCGCCCACCATGGCGGTGCTGCAGGAAGCGGAGAAGTACAAGGCGCAGGGCGTCGACGTGGTCGATTTCGGCCCGGGCGAGCCGGACTTCCCCACCCCGCAGCACATCAAGCGCGCGGCAATCCAGGCGCTCGCAGAGAACCGCACGAAATACACGCCGGGGGCGGGGATTCTGCCGCTGCGGCAGGCCATTTGCGATTGGCACGCGGCGCAGCTGGGTTCGTCGCCCGCGTATCAGCCGGCGGAGTGCGTGGCTACCACCGGCGGCAAGCATGCCATCTTCAATGCCGTCTGCGCGCTGGTGAGCGCGGGCGACGCGGTGCTGATTCCCGCTCCCTACTGGGTGAGCTATCCGGACATCGTGAAATATGCCGGGGGAACGCCCGTGTTTGTGCCCACGCGCGCCGAGGACGATTTTCGCCTGCGCGCCGCCGATGTGGAGCGGGCCGTCACCTCGCGCACGCGCATGGTGATCGTCAACTCGCCCTGTAACCCGACCGGGGCCGTGATTCCGCCGGACGAATTCGCGCGGATTTACGAGGTCTGCCGGCGGCACGGCGTCTGGCTGCTTTCCGATGAATGCTATTCGCACTTTACTTACGGCAGCGCCAGGCCTTTTACGGTGGCGAGCCTGCCGGATTCGCGCGAGCGTTTGATCGTCGCCGGATCGTTCTCCAAGACTTTTGCGATGACGGGCTGGCGCATGGGCTACCTGCTCGCGCCGCAGCCGCTGATTGCGGCGGTGACCAAGCTGCAGAGCCAGTCCACCTCAAACGCCACTTCGATCGTGCAGTATGCCGCGCTGGAGGCTGCGCGCGGGCCGATGGATTCGGTGTTCGACATGCTCGCCGAGTACGCGCGGCGCCGCGAATGCATTCTCGCGGGACTGCGCGCGATTCCCGGAATCGCCTGCACGGCGCCCGAGGGCGCGTTTTACGTGTTTCCGAATATTTCCGCGCATCTCAACGCGGACCTTCCCAACGACACCGCAGCCGCCAAAAAACTGCTCGAACGCGAGCACGTTGCGGTGGTGCCCGGAGAAGCGTTTGGCGCGCCGGGATACGTCCGCATCTCGTACGCCACATCGATCGAGCGGATCGAAGAAGGGTTGCGCCGGCTCGCTCGCTTTTTTGGCGGCTCCTCCGGCCCGGCACAGTGATTCTTTCCCCCGCGCGACTGGAGCCTGTATTCAGCGCCCGCCCTTGGGGCGCGCTTTCTCTCGCTCCGTTTTTTCCTGAAAAGACGGGTCTGGCCGAACCCATCGGCGAGGCCTGGATGACTGGCAATGAATGCCGATTTGCGACAGGGCCATTCTCGGGCCGCAAGCTTCGCGAGGCCTGGCCCGAAATGCCGGTGGAATGGACCGGAACCCTGGTGAAGCGCGGCGGCGATTTTCCGCTCCTGGTGAAATTCCTTTTCCCGGAAGACAAATTATCCGTGCAGGTGCATCCCGGCGACGAATTCGCCGCCCAGCACGAGGCCGCCGCGGGAGGCCGCGGGAAAACGGAAATGTGGTACGCGGTGCGCGCCCGCCCTGGCGCGGAAGTGCTGGTAGGGCTGAAGCCGCACATAACCGCCAGGGAGTTCGAGCGCGCCATCGCCGACGGAACCGCCGAAGACTGCCTGGCGCACGTTCCGGTAAATGCTGGAGACACGATCTTTGTGCCCGCCGGCACAGCGCACACGATCGGGCCCGGGCTGCTGCTCTGCGAAATCCAGCAGCATTCCGATCTCACCTATCGCGTGTTCGATTACAATCGTCCGGACGCGCAGGGGAAGATGCGCCCGTTGCATATCGAGCGCGCTTTGCAGGTAATGCGCTTCGGCGCGCAGTTTGGCGGGAAAGTCGATCCGGTGCAGGTGAAGCAGGGCGCGCTGACGGAAACCTATCTCGCCAAGTGCCCTTACTTCGCCACGGAGAAGTGGGAGTCGAGCGAGCGCATCGACGCCAGCACGTCCGGCACGCACTTCGACCTGCTGATTTTTCTGGAAGGCCACGGACATATTCGCCACGCCGGCGAACTAACTCCTTATCGACCGACCCAGGTATGGATGATGGCCGCGGCCCTGGGCGACTATCAACTGCTGCCCGAGGCGAGCACGTCCCTGCTAAGAACCTACGTCCCCGCCGATCCCGGCGAATTCGCGAGCCGCATGGCCGCCCGCGGCGTGCCGCCGGAAGCGATTGCGAGGATGGTTCATTCATGAAGAAAAGCGCCAAGAGCAAGGCGATGCCGGTCTGCGCCGTGTTGCTCGCCGGAGGACGCGGCACGCGCTTCTGGCCGCGCAGCCGGATGCGCACGCCGAAGCAGCTCCTCAACATCACCGACGACGCCACGATGCTGCGCCAGACGGTAAAGCGCCTAGAGTCCGTGGTGCCGCCTGGCAATATGTGGGTGGTGACAAACGTCGAGCAAGCCGCGGCCGTGAAGCGGTAGATGCGCGGGTCGCCAGCCTCACAAGTGCTGGCCGAACCTCTGGGACGCAATACCGCCGCCGCAATCGGGCTGGCCGCCGTGCAACTCGCCCACAAGCACGGTGATGCGCTGATGGCCGTGCTTCCCTCCGACAGCTACATTGCCGACGTAGCTGGCTATCGCAAACTCGTTCGCGCAGCCCTCGCGCTGGCTCAAACGCCCGGGAATCTGGTGGTGATGGGCGTTCCGCCCACGCGCCCCGAGACCGGTTACGGCTACATCGAAAGCGGCGCGGCGTCGGCGCTGCCGAACGGCGTGGAAGCATACGAAGTGCGCCGCTTCACGGAAAAGCCGGAGCTGAAAGTAGCCCAGGAATACGCGGAGTCGGAGAAATATTTCTGGAATGCCGGCATGTTTTTCTGGCGCGTCTCCACCTTTCTGGAAACTCTGAAGAAATTCCTTCCCGTAACGCATGCCGCGCTGCTAGAACTGGCCAAGTCGATCGGCACCAAGCGATACGAATCCGCCCTACGCCGCATTTACCCAAGGCTCGAAAGCATTTCCGTGGATTACGCGATCATGGAGCCGGCCACCCGCACCGAGGGAATCGCCCGCGTCTCCGTAATCCCCGCAAAAATCGGCTGGAGCGACATCGGCTCCTGGGCAGCCGTCTACGAATTGCTCGCGGTGCAAGACGGCGCGAACGTATCGGCGGGCGCTCACTTCACGCTCGACGCCGAAGGCAATTATTTCTGGAGCCCCAAAAAGTTCGTAGCCGCAATCGGCGTACGCGACGTCGTCCTGGTGGAAACCCCCGACGCACTGCTGCTTTGTTCCCGGCAGCGCTCGCAGGACGTGGGCAAGATCGTGAAGTGGCTGGAGGAAAAAAAGCAACGCAAGCTAATCTAGCAACCGACTATGACAACGATTAAATTCGGAACCGACGGCTGGCGCGGCGTAATCGCCGAGGATTATACATACGAAAATGTGCGCACGGTAGCCCACGCGATCGCGCGCTACGTGGTGCGCGGCGCCAATCCCGAGCGCGGGATTCTGGTCGGCTACGACACGCGCTTTGGCTCCGAGAACTTCGCGAGAGTGGCCGCCGAAGCCATTTCCGCCACCGGAACCCCGGTGTGGCTAGCCGCCCAC
>JBEKTG010000118.1:0-8683 GCA_049516275.1 Candidatus Acidiferrales bacterium | reverse complement strand
GCGATTGTCGCGATAGCTTCGGGGTCGTTTATGCGGCTGCCGCCGGAGGGCTGGACGCCGGAGGGCTGGACGCCGTCCGCGGCGCAAATCTCCCAGCGCTGCGACCGCGACTTCACTTTGGGCGAGGCCCTTGGAAAATGGCAATGGTGGGCGCTGTGCCTGCTGATGTCGATCAACACGATGGCCGGCCTGTCGATTGTGTCGCAGGCGGCGCCGATATTTCAGGAGATGGGGAAGGCCAGCGCGGCGGCAGCGGCGGGATTGGTGGGGGTGATCAGCATCGGGAACGGGCTGGGGCGGATCTTCTGGGCGTGGATTTCCGATGTGACCACGCGAAAAACCGCTTTCTTCCTGATGTATCTGGCGGAAGCGATTCTTTTCTGGACGTACCACAGCATTTCTTCGCTCACGATTCTGGCGGCGGCCACGTTCGTGGTGGTGATGTGCTATGGCGGGGCGTACGGGATCACGCCAGCGTTCACGGCGGATTATTTCGGGCCGCGCCACGTGGGGCCTATTTTTGGATTGATGATGCTGCCGTGGGCTTTCGCGTCGGCATTCGGGCCGTCGCTCTTTGCCTATTTGCGGCAAGTTACGGGCACGTATACGCAGGGACTGTATCTGATTGCGGGAATGATGACGGTGGCACTGATTCTCCCGATCCTTGTGTCGCCTCCGCGGAGCCGCGATCCCGAGGAAGCAGCGCCGCCGGAGGGCGCGTTTCTCGAGGCACTCGAAGCAAACGACGCCTCACAGTAAGGAACTACGACAAGCAGGGGCTCGCAGAGGAGCTAATTCCCCAAGTTTGTAGTAGCGGGCGCCAGCTGTCCTTCGCTTCCTTGAGAGGCCGGCGGAGTCGGTTCGATTTCTCGGGCGTGGACGATGAAGCGCTTCGGCGCCGATCCCACGTAATAGAACGGGAAGCACGTTACCAACGTCAGATGGGGTTCCGGCGTGGGATTCAGCACGTCCGAGCGGTCTGGCATGACCACTTCGGTCGATTCCACCTTGTATCGATACGTGGCTCCCTTCGTTTGCAGAGAGATCACGTCGCCTGCGCGCACGTTTCGTAATGGCCGGAAGAACGTGTCCCGGTGCCCCGCGATCCCTACGTTTCCGGCGTTTCCCGGCAATGCTGTTCCGGGAATATGGCCGATGGCACGCCGCAAGTCCGCGTCGGTGTCTCCTTCGATGACCACCATATCCATGTTTAACCGTGGAATTTCAAAGCGCGCCAGGAGAGTGCCATCTGCCGGCGGCTTTGCCTGCGAAACCGATGGTTCAGCCGGCACATTTACGTACACGTGCTGCTCGAATTGCTTGGCCGCCTTTTTCTGGTAGAGGTGGGCGCTGATCAGAACGAAGGCCGAATATCCCAGCGCCAGCGCGCCGCAAATGAACAATACATACTGCAACCGCTTCAGATTCCTGCGGAGTCTGCCGGACCGCGGAGTCACTGTGTTTCTCCGGGCGAGCTAGCGGAGGGGCCCGCTGCCGGATGATTCAAGAACAGGTAGCCCGTCCGCCCGTGAACATTGAGCTTTTCATTCCCCGAGGCGACCACCCGAATCGCCTGCCAGCCTTCGGTGCGAGCCTCAGGCGCGAAACCCAACGTGTATTGTTTTCTGAGATTCACGGCAATTTTTCGGGTGATGTCGTTTACCTCGGCCGGAGAAGAAGGGAAGTAGGCTTCTCCTCCCGTGGCCTTGGCAAGCTTTCGCAGCACGCGCGGGCTTGCGTCGGGGTCTTCCTCGCCGTTGTAAATTCCCACGCAGTAAATCTGCGCGTTTGACATTCTCGCGGCGTCGAGCATCTGTGCCTGGGTATGGCGGCTGGCGTTGTCCCCGCCATCCGTGACCAGAATCAAAGCGTGCCGATTGAGCGAACTGAGGCTCAGGTGCCTTAGTGCTTCGATTACTGCGTCGTACAGCGCCGTTTGCCCATTTGCACCTGTTCCCGCCAGCGCCGCGCGCAATTCTCTCTCGTCGCTGGTGAAAGGCACTGCCGCCGGAAGAGTGAGGGTCACCACTTCGTTGAAATTCACCACAAACAGATGATCCTGCGGATTGCTGGATCGGGCGAACGCCTCGGCAGCGGCACCCACCTCTGCGAGTTTTGGTCCCATGCTGGCGCTGTGGTCTACGACCAATCCCACGGCTACGGGCAGGTCTTGGCGCCCGAATATCGAAATCGTCCCCTGCCGCCCGTTTTCGAAAATGCGGAAATTTTCTTTGGCCAAGCCGTCGACGAAATTGCCTTTGCGGTCGGTAACGGTGATGGGAAGATTCACGAGGTTTGTGCTCACCGAAATGGGGTTGCTCTCCGGCAGATACGGTTGGGGTGCAGATTGAGCTTGAAGAACGCTGGTGGCCAGCGCTATCAAACCCAGAAGCCCCAGGATTCGAGAAAGGCTTCGCATCTGCACCCCATCGCAAAATAGAATCTGCCTTCTATTATGATGCCTCTTTTAGAGGCCGCGTTCCTCCTGAGAACGGCCACCGACTAAGAATCCCAGCATCAAACCGGCGGCCAGGAAGAATCCACCCAAGAGCGCAATCTGGAAGATTGGGCTGGCAGTCTTCGGCAGCGGCTGATTGCTGGCGACGAGGTTGTTGTTGTCATTCTGTGAGGTGGGTTGGGGAGCCTGCTGAGCGGGCTGCTGATCTGTAGCGGAGTTGTAAGCTGGCGCCGGTACCGGAGTAGCATCGGCTGATTCATTCTGTGACGAGTTGTTGTCACCCGCCGCCTGGGTCACCTGCGCGCCTTTAAGGTCGTTATCGGACGTGTTGTCGGCGACTGCCGGCACGTTCATGTGGTTGGCGGCAGCCAGCTGCGTGGCCTCCCTCATGGGATAGGCGAATTCGTGGCCGAAATTCTCGCCGGGATAAAACCACGCACGCAACGCGGCCGGAGCATTGCCCGGGCGTTCGCGGAAAAGGATCACGGTCTTGCCGGTGGGTGTCAACCGGTAGTCGGCAATGGTGAGAAGCGTCGCCAGAGTCTTCTCGCCGTTCTTGTCGCGGATCTCAACGATCGAGGTTTCGTTGCTGGGCAGAATATCGAGTTGGAAAACATATTCACCGGCGGGCAACACCCTGCCGGGAATCTGAACTGGAGCGCTGAAGGTGACGTGCGTAATTCGCTCGAAAGTAGACTGGGCCTGGGCAGCAGGAACCAAGCCGATACCGGCCACCAGAAGCGTCAGGGTAACCGCAATTGAATTGAAGAATTTCATTCCGTCCTCCTTGATATGCAGATTGATGTGCAAACCGAATCCGAGTTTTTGCGTAAGCGAAGCCGGGTTGTCATGTGGATATTTGATTCCTATCGGAGCAAGCTTCCAATACAACCCTTCCCTGAGAGCGTGATGGATATTCCTTCAGGAACTCTTTTAGTACGGGGAGATCCCGCTTGATTTCAGCGGGATGCGAGGGTGACGGGGCGTTTATGCGCCACTCATGCGATGGATTCGATTCGCCGGTCAGGTATGAACCAGACCACCGAGACCGCCACGTAGAGCAGCAACGCGATCCAGGGGCGCAGGAAGGCGAGGGGAATTGCCAGCGCATACATGAGCAGCGACACTTTGCCTTTCAGGTCGCTGCCGACGGCTCGCGCCAGTTTCGAGTGCGGACCGTTGCACGCAATAATGGATCGTTCGAGAAGGATGTACGCCACAGCGGACATGCCCAGCACCACGCCGTACGTTGCGGTGGGCGCGGCGGCGAAGTGGGTATCGTCCACCCAGCGAATCGCGAACGGAACGAGCGAAATCCAGAACAGCAGGAACAGGTTGGCCCATAAAACCATCCCGTTGATGCGTTCGGTGGCGTGGAGCATGTGATGGTGGTTATTCCAGAAGATCCCGACGTTTGCGAAGCTGAGTGTGTAGGCCAGAAGCACCGGGATGTCGGAAGCCAGCGAAGCGAAAGTTGCGCCCGGCGGTACCTTCAGATCGAGCACCATGATCGTGATAGCGATGGCGATCACTCCGTCGGTGAACGCTTCGAGACGTTCCTTGCTCATGGCCGCTCCGCCCCTTTCACTCTCAGAAGTACCCTTCTTCCGGACAGGGTTACAAGAGTCTAGCGAGTCGATGTCTGGCTGCACAGCAGCTTGTAAAGCTCGATCTCAACGGGCAGTCTCGTCGCACATCTTAAGATCGGGGCCGGATAATGGTAAGATAATCGGCGTTTGGCGGCTGATGTCCGCCGAAAGCCGCGCTGTGGCGATATCGTCTAAAGGTTAGGACGGAGCCCTCTCAAGGCTCAAATCCGGGTTCGAGTCCCGGTATCGCTACCATCTCTCTCGCAAACCCAATATTATCTGCAACTCCCGACTGCTCGGGGCGACAGATTCGACCTTAGTGCGGCTCTCACCTTTACCCCAACTGTTGCGTTGTCGGATGCGAACTTCGGGTTGGCCCTCCAATTGGACTGCGAATCGCCCTATGCTATAAGTAAGAGGCTGCCCTAACTCTGAGGAAATTGTGCCATTTATAAATTTTCCTGCACGCGAGATAAACTGCAAGCTTGTCTATTACGGCCCCGGGTTGGGCGGCAAGACCGCTAATTTACAGTGGATATACGAACACACCGGAACGAGTCAGAAGGGCAAGATGGTTTCGCTGGCCACGGAAACAGATCGCACGCTTTTCTTCGATTTTCTGCCTCTGGATCTGGGCACAGTGCGCGGATTTCGCACCCGATTCCATCTCTATACGGTCCCAGGACAGGTGTTCTACGAGGCCAGCCGCCGGCTCATTCTGAAAGGGGCGGACGGAGTCGTGTTCGTTGCCGATTCCCAGGAAGAACGCCTGGACGCGAACCTCGAAACGCTCGATAACCTGCGCGAACATCTCAAGGATCACAACCTGGATTTCGGCACGATTCCGTATGTCCTGCAGGTGAACAAGCGCGACCTTCCCAACGTGCTGCCCGTGGCAGAACTCCAGAAGCAACTGGCCGTCAAAGGCGAACCTACGGTGGAGGCGGTGGCCGTTACGGGCCAGGGAGTCTTTGAGACCCTCAAGGAAGTAGCGAAACTCGTCCTCGCTGACCTGAAGAAAAACTCCTAGAAAATTGCTCGATTGGTGTTTGCGGTATGTGAAACAACGAACGGTCAGCGGAGCGCTGGAAAAAGGCCGGCGAAATTAAACGGGAGGTGAAAACCGAGGCTTCCACCTCCCGGGGTGGGTGGGGTTTGTTGCCGGTCGCCCGAGGGGATTTTGGTGTCCCGTTTCCGGCGCCCTAGCAAACCGGCCTTTAAGCCGGTGCCACATGTAAGTGAAGGATTATCACACCCGCTGAAACGGTGTCAACCTGAATCGCCGCTGCGGCGCTGGCGACAATGTTACGTGTGAAAGTTTATACAGCGAATACCCTGCCGCTAAGACTGACGATGCCAGAGCATTTACCTTTGCGAACGTGATTGCCGATGAGGCTTGTTGACCACGGCCACGCCCCCAGTATGCGTGCTAAAGTATGAAAAGATTGAGTGTGGTTCGGCTTGAACGCCCGGTCGAACGTGCGGGCTTTTCGTCTCGTGCCTGATCTCTGGCAGCGGTCGATATCCGCGAAAGACATGCGAGCCTTGAAGCCATCCAAGCGCACTCCACAGATGGAACGATGGCTGCGCAGGGCCCCTAGCAACCCCCGCCGCATTTTCGCGAGACCTTCATGACCGTCTCCAAGGCGAAGTCCTTCCGGAATGTCATTTACACGAGCCTGGCCAAAGGCACGACGCTCGTCTGTATAACGGTCACAAGCTCGATCGTGGCCAGGAACCTTAACCCGTCCGACTACGGCGTTGTGGGATTTGCGGGCATTATCATCGGCTTCCTCAGCCATTTCGGTGACATCGGCGTAGGAACCGCGGCGATCCGGCGGCCCACTATCGACCGAAACAGCCTCCAGACAGCGTTCACCCTCAAGGTGTTTCTTAGTATTGGCGCGTTCGTGGCGGCTTACCTGTTCGCCCCGTTCGCGCATCATTTCTTCCAGCACCCGGCCACCGCGAACGTGATTCGCGTGCTGGCCTTCGATTTCCTAGTCACTGTGATCGGCTTTATGTCGATGGTGACGCTGACACGGGAGCAAAACTATCGGGCGCTGGTGATTCCCGGCGTCATCGGCACGGTGGTTCGTTCCATCATCGCCATCACGCTCATCTTTCATGGCTGGAAGTATTGGGCGGTGGTAGCGGCCGATGTCGGCGCAAATCTGGCGAACAGCATTGGGAACCAGCTCATTCGAAGGATTCCTCTCAGGTTCCACTTCGACTGGCCGGATGCAGACGAATACTTGAGGTTCGGCGCGCCCCTTCTGGGGAGCGGCATCCTGATTTTTCTCTTGTTTAACCTCGACAACCTTCTGGTCGGATCCGCCATGGGCAGCACGCAATTGGGCTACTATGCGCTCGCGTTCACCTGGGGAAGCTTTATCTGCGGTTTGCTCTACGACACAGTGAACAATGCTTTGCTCCCGGCGTTTTCAGCGATTCAACACGACGCCGCGGCAATGCGCCGCTGGTATCTGAAGACAGTCGACTTAGTGGCGTTCGTTTCGGTGGTCGCCAATGCGACGCTGCTGGCCAATGCGCACTTTTTCCTCGTCACATTCCTGGGTAAGGGCAGCAACAAATGGGTTCCGGCTACGCTCGCCCTTCAGATTTTGTGCGTCTACGGAATCGTCCGGACGACGATTGAGCCCGTCGGCAACTGCATCATGGCGCTGGGCCGCACCCGGGCCCTGCTGCACGCCAACGTTCTTGCGGGCTCCATTGAGCTGGCTTTGCTTCTGCTGGTGATAAGAACGGGCAGGATTGAACTCGTCGCAGCCGTGGTCCTTTTCGCGTACTCCACCCAAGCCGTAGTATATATTCCGTTTATCCAGCGCCATTTGGGAATCGGTATAAAAGACCTCGCCGTGCAACTCTGGCCGCTGGCTCCCGCTCTGCTCGGAGGGTACGCTGTTGCTTCGCTGCTGCCTTCCTGGCTGGGAAGTTCCCTGCCCACACTGGCTGTCCGAGCATTGGTCACGGCGCTGGCGGTCGCTTTGATCCATGGATTGTGCACGCGCTTTCGCTGCTTCCAGGAAGCGCGCACGATGATTTTTCAGAATCTCGCCCGGGCGCAGGCCTGACGCAACACGTATTTAATGTAAGCGGGACAGCGCGTTGTACTATATCCGAACGAACTGGGCCGGCGTTTGAATCCCAGATTCGCCAGGAGACCCAATTCCCAATGCCCGGCCCGCGTAAATCGGCTTCCGTGGAGATTGTTCTCCTCCTGTTTATCGTCCTCGCGCTACCGGTCACTGCCTTAGCGCAGGCGACTACGCCTGCCGCGCCCGGCCACTCCAATGGCGAACAGGCCGCCGCGCGCGCCATGGAAACGGCCCGCGCGAATCCGCTCGCGCTCCGGGCTTTCCTCGTGGCGATGCCCAAAGGCGCGGATTTGCACAATCACCTGAGCGGCGCCGTCTATGCGGAATCGTGGATTCGCGCCGCCGTGGAAGATAGTCTGTGTGTCGATCGCGCGCGACTTTCGTTTTCGAAACCCCAGACGCAAGGTGCGGCTTCTTCGTCCTGCGGCGAAGGAAAAGCTCCAGCGTCGGCCGCCTATGGGGATCAGCATCTCTACGATGCTTTAATTGACGCATTCTCCATGCGCGGTTTCGTGCCCTCGCCGGGCGTCACGGGCCACGATCATTTCTTCAAGACTTTCGAGCTTTTTGGCGCCTCGGAGCCGCCCCAGGTCGGCGCTTTCGCGAGCCACACCGGGGAATGGCTCGATGAAGTGGCCACCCGCGCGGCCGCGCAGAACGAGCAGTATCTCGAGCTGATGCAGACGCCCAACTTCAGCCACACCTCGGCGATCGCCGCCCAAATCGGCTGGAAGTACGATTTCGCTCAACTCCGCCAGGATTTGTTGAGTCACGGACTGCGCGACGACATCGCCGTCGCAAGCAGAAGCCTCGATCAAGCCGAAGCTCTGCGCCGCGAGCGCGAACGCTGCGGCAATAAGGATGAATCGCCCGCCTGTCGCGTCAAGATCCGCTATCTCTACCAGGTTCTTCGCGGCTTTCCCAAGGAACAGGTCTTCGCCCAGACGCTTCTGGGGTTCGAAACAGCCGCGGTCGATCCTCGATTCGTGGGAATCAACTTTGTGATGCCAGAGGATGGCTACATCTCCATGGATGATTACACGCTCCACATGCGCATCGTCGGATTCCTGCATAACCTTTATCCGAAGGTGCATATCAGCCTGCACGCTGGGGAACTTGCGCCGGGTCTCGTCCCTCCCGAAGGGCTGCAGTTTCACATCCGCCAGGCCGTCGAGTACGCTCACGCGGAGCGCATCGGCCATGGTGTGGACGTGATGTATGAGGATCGCCCCTACGATCTGCTCAAGGAAATGGCTGCGCTGCACGTGATGGTCGAGGTGAACCTGACCAGCAACGATGTGATTCTCGGCGTCGCCGGCAAAGACCATCCCTTCCCGATCTATCGCAAATTTTCCGTGCCGGTCGCTCTTTCCACCGACGATGAAGGCGTTTCGCGCATCGACCTGACTCATGAATACGTTCGCGCCGTCGAAACCTACGGCCTGCATTACGCGGACCTCAAGCAAATGGTGCGCACCGGCATTGAGCACAGCTTCCTTCCAGGCGCCAGCCTGTGG
>JBEKTG010000117.1:0-10297 GCA_049516275.1 Candidatus Acidiferrales bacterium | reverse complement strand
ATTTGATTCGATATGGATTGCGGGGGCGGCGCTTGCGATCAGCATTTGTGCCACGCTGGTTCCGGCACGGTCGGCAGCGCGAATCTTGCCGGTGGAGATTCTGAGATTCGAGTAGGGAAATAGCCCCGTTCCCGTGTCTGCCAGGGGACCAAGTGCGGTGCCTTTCGGTTCTTTTGGCGAGACATGTTAGAATGTAGATGGCGCAAGAAATTGGCCCAATGTGACGCAGATTGGCAGGGGCAATGGCGGGGCATAATTGTGAAAGGAAATGGATACCCCTCTGGGTTGGAGAGCATAGCTGGAAGTAAAACAAGGACATACCGGAGCGGAAGTTCGGCATCTAACGTGTGAGAGGTAGCAGCAAATGCATCGATATGCGAGTGCCGCGACGGGTGTAGCAGAGGCAGAGGAGTTGCCGCACCAAGCTCGTGCGAGCGCCGAAATCCTGCGCACGCAAGCACTTCGCAAGGTCTTTCGATCGGGCGGCCAGGAAATTGCTCCGGTAGATGGAATCGACTTCTCGGTGCGAGAGGGAGAAATGATTTCCATTGTCGGGCCTTCGGGGGCCGGGAAAAGCACTTTTCTGCACTTGCTGGCGGCGCTGGACACCCCTACAAGCGGTGAAGTATACTTCGCCGGAGATTCGCTGGGCGCGCTAAGAGAGGCGGAACTGGCAGATTATCGCAATCATTCCGTTGGCTTTGTCTGGCAGCGACATCACCTGCTGCCGGACTTCACTGCTGCGGAAAATGTTGCGATGCCGCTGCTGGTTCGCGGCAAGGCTCTGGGCGGCGCTCTGAAAACCGCCAAGGACTGGCTCGATGAAGTGGGACTGGCGAGCCGGGCCGAACAACCCGCCGGACAGCTCTCCGGTGGCGAGCAGCAGCGAGTGGCTATCGCCCGGTCGCTCGTGAACGATCCCACCCTTCTTCTGGCCGACGAACCTACCGGAGACCTCGACGAGCGGAACGCGGAGAGCGTTTTCGAGTTGATGCAGCGTCTTCATCAATCGCATCATCTAACTTCTATCATCGCGACACACAATTTGAATTTGGCACGGCGCACCGACCGCGTTTTCCAGCTGGAACACGGAAAACTGACCGTGCGCAATGAAGTGCTTGCAGAGACCGCAGCTGAAGCAGAGCAAATTGCAGGCGCTGGGGCGAAGACCCCGGGGGAGCGGGTGACCCGTGTTTGAACGCTACACAGAAAAGGCTCGGCGAGTGATCTTCTTCGCAAGGTACGAGGCGAGCCAGTACGGAAGCCCCTACATCGAGACGGAGCACTTGCTGCTCGGACTCCTCCGGGAAGACAAAGCGCTCGCGAACCGCTTTCTGCGCACGCACGGCTCCATCGAATCCATCCGCAAGGAAATAGAGTCACGCATCACCGTCCGGGAACGCATTTCCACCTCGGTGGAAGTCCCGCTGAGCCAGGAATGCAAGCGCATCCTCAACTACGCGGCGGAAGAAGCCGAGCGGCTGGGGCATAAACACGTTGGGACCGAACACCTGCTGCTGGGCGTGTTGCGCGAGGAAAAGTCCTTTGGTGCCGAAATCCTGCTGGAACGGGGAAACCGGCCAAAAGAAGCGTCCCTGCTTGCAGAATTCAGCCGCGACCTGACCCAGGCGGCGATGGAAGGGCAGCTCGACCCGCTCGTGGGACGAGACCGCGAACTCGAGCGCGCCATTCAGATCCTGTGCCGCCGCACGAAGAACAATCCCGTGCTGATCGGTGAACCAGGCGTGGGCAAAACCGCCATCGTCGAAGGCCTGGCGCAGCGCATCTCCGATGGAGACGTGCCGCCGTTTCTCGCCGACAAACGCATTCTTTCACTCGACCTTTCGCTGATCGTCGCCGGCACGAAGTATCGCGGGCAGTTCGAAGAACGGCTCAAGACCATCATGAAGGAATTGATGGAGAGCCAGAACGCGATTGTGTTCATCGACGAGCTGCACACGCTGGTGGGAGCCGGCTCCGCGGAGGGATCTCTCGACGCAGCCAACATCCTGAAGCCCGCGCTAAGCCGCGGCGAAATTCAGTGCATCGGCGCGACGACTCCCGGCGAGTACCGCAAGTCCGTCGAAAAGGACCGCTCGCTGGAACGAAGGTTCCAGGCCATCAAGGTAACCGCGCCGAACGAAGACGACGCGATCCAGGTGCTGCAAGGCGTTCGCGACCGCTACGAAAAGTTCCATGCGGTGAGCTACACCGAAGACGCCATCCGCTACGCGGTGTATCTCTCGAACCGCTACATTCCGGACCGTTTCCTCCCGGACAAGGCCATCGACCTCCTCGACGAAGCAGGAGCGCGCGTGAAGCTCCGCCAGGCGATGCTGCCCGACGAAGTGTCGGAAGTGCAGAAGCGGGTGAAGTTCATCACTCACCGGATGGAAACGGCCATCGCCAATCATGAATTCGAGAAGGCGCGCTTCTATTCCGAAGAGGAACGCAAGGAAAAAGAGCATCTGCGCATGCTGCGCGAGAAGCTGAAGCTCGACGATTCGTCGACCGGCATCGTGAACCGCGAAGACATCGAAGAAGTGGTGGCGCGGTGGACGGGCATTGCAGTTACCTCGATCAAGGAAGACGAACAGCAGAAGCTGCTGCGCATCGAGGAAGAACTGCATCGCCGCATCATCAGCCAGGACAAGTCGATTACGGCGCTCGCGCGGGCGATCCGCCGCAGCCGCGCCGGATTGAAGGCCCCGGGCCGTCCGGTGGGATGCTTCCTGTTCCTCGGGCCCACGGGCGTCGGCAAGACGGAAGTGGCGCGAAGGCTGGCGGAATTCCTGTTCGGCAGCGAGAAGTCGCTGATCCGGTTCGATATGTCCGAATACATGGAAAAGCACTCCGTTTCCAAGCTGATCGGCGCGCCTCCAGGGTATGTGGGATACGAAGAGGGCGGCCAATTGACGGAACGGGTCCGCCGGACTCCCTATTCGGTGATCCTGCTCGACGAAATCGAGAAGGCCCACCCGGATGTCTACAATATCCTGCTGCAAGTTTTTGAAGATGGACAGTTGACCGATGGGCTGGGTAATACTGTAGACTTCCGAAACACCATTATCATCCTCACCTCGAACCTGGGGGCGCGGCAATTGCAGAAGCAATCCGGGCTGGGCTTCCAGTCGGCGGACGGAATGGCCGCCGAGAAGAGCCAGGATGAAATGGTCATGACCGAAGTCAAGAGAGTGTTCAATCCGGAATTTTTGAACCGCCTTGACGAGGTGATTTTGTTCAACTCGCTCACAGACAGCGATCTGTTGCTGATCATCGATCTGCTGGTGGGCCAGATTAACGAGACGTTGGTGCACCGCCAGGTGCAGATTGCGATGACCCCTGAGGCGCGTCAATGGATCCTCGAGAAGACCTGCAGCGATCGTAACTACGGCGCGCGGCCGCTCCGGCGCGCGTTACAGAAGTATGTCGAAGACCCACTTTCGGAAGCTCTCATTCAGGGCGGCTTGCAACAGCCATCGACGCTGGAGATTTTCCTCTCCGGCGATGGCCTGGCATTCCGTCCTGTCGTGGAAGCAACCCCAGTGGCCCACTAAGAATCCTACACGCGCGAGCCGGATCGTCCGGACGGGGGAGCTTACAATCTTGGGCGGGGGACTGCGGCCTTGAGGATTCCGGCCGCCAGCGAGAAAATTTTTCTGCGCGCATTCGAAACCCTCGCGGTTGTGTCTCTGCTTTTCTTCGCCGCCGTGCCTTCCCTCTTCGCGCAGCAGGATCAAACGTCCGCGGAAAATCAGCTGGTCGTCACCCGCATCGAGATCATCGGAAACCGCCGCATCCAGCGAGACACCCTGCTGGCCCGCATTTTTTCCCGGCCCGGGGATGTGTATAGCGACGAAGCAGTGCGCCGCGACTTTCAAGCCCTGTGGAACACGCAGTTTTTCGAGGACATCCGTCTTGAGGTGGAGAACGATCCCAACAACCCGAACGGACGGATCGTGGTTTTCTACGTCACGGAGCGGCCCATCATCCGCCGGATCGAGTACAAGGGGAATAAGTCGGTCACCGAGTCCGACATCCTGGACGCGTTCAAGGACAAGAAAGTCGGGCTTTCGGTGGAGAGCCAGTTCGACCCCACGAAGATCACGCGCGCCGAAGTTGTAATCAAAGGCCTGCTCGCGGCACACGGCCACCAGTTTGCGACTGTAAAGCCAACCTATGAGCGCATCGCCGCCACCAACGCAGTCAAACTGGTGTTCAACATCGACGAGGGGCCCACAGTGAAAGTGGGAACGATTACGATTACGGGGAACAAGGCCTTCTCGGACCGGCGAATCATCCGCACCATGCGCAACGACCGCCCTTACTCGATTCCCCTCTACATTACGTCGATCCCCGTCATGAACAAAACGTTCGACCGCCCGAAACTGGATGAGGACCTGGAGGTGGGGGTCCGGGGACTCTACCAGGACCACGGATACTTCAAAGTCGACGTGAATGTGATCGATCTCAAGGCCGTCGACCAGAAACGCGCCGGGCTGCCGCTGCCGATACCCGTGATCGGACACAAAAAAGGAAAGGCGACCGACATCACCATTCATATCGACGAGGGAAACCAGTACCACATGGGCAAACTCTCGTTCCAGAGCTCCGACCCCGACCAGGGACTGGTTTTCAAGCCGGAGTACCTGGCGCGTGTATTTCCCCTGAAAGAGGGCGACCTGTTTTCGTCGACGAAGGTCCGGAAAGCTCTGGAAAACTATAAGGCTCTCTATGGCCAGTACGGCTACATCGATTTCGTAGCCGAGCCCATGACCGAAGCAGACGACGTCAAGAAGGTCGTGAACTTCACGATGGTGTTCGATCAGGAAAAGCAGTATTTCGTGCGCCGCATCGAATTTTCGGGGAATACGACGACGCGCGATAAAGTCATCCGCCGCGAGATCCTCCTCGACGAAGGGCAGGTCTACAACAACCGGCTGTGGGAGTTGAGTATTCTGCGGCTGAATCAGCTCGGCTATTTCGACGCGATCAAGCCGGAAAACGCGGAACTGAAGAGAAATGTGAAAGCCGGCACGGTGGACATCAACCTGAAAGTGAAGGAGAAGGGCAAACAGTCGATCAGCTTCTCGGGCGGCGTCAGCGGGATTGCCGGCAGCTTCGTCGGGCTCTCCTACCAGACGAATAACTTTCTAGGCCTCGGCGAAACGCTCACGTTCTCGGTGCAATTCGGCAACATCCAGCGGAACATTCAGTTCGGATTCACGGAGCCGTACCTGTTCGACCGGCCCCTTTCCACTGGTTTCACGATCTTCCTGAACCGGTTCGATTACAATACGGCGCGCCAGGAAGGTCTGTTGCTGAACCAGCAGGTAGCGATCAATCCCTCGCTCCAGGAAAACTACAATACGGATTCAAAGGGGTTCACGATTTTCGCAAGCTATCCGCTGCGGAAGCTTTCGTTCACCCGGCTGGGATTGACCTACGGCTGGAGCACGACGAACATCAAACCGTTCAGCCAATCCGCCACGCTGCTGTTCGAACAGACGAAATTTACGACGCTCGCTGGACCTTCGGCCCTCAACGGAATCCGCTCGAGCAAGATCACTCCGACAATCAGCTACAACACCGTCGACAGCCCGGTGAATCCAACGCATGGCAAGAGCATTTACTACGGGTTCAGCCTGGAAGGCGGACCGCTGCAAGGAAACGTCAACACCGTCGGCAACACATTCTCTATGTCTTATTACCGTCCCCACTACCATCGCCGAAACATCATTGCGATGAAATTCCAGGGCGCGATGATCACAGGATTTGGCGGGGAGAACGTTCCGCCGTACAATCGCTTCTACCTGGGCGGCGAGCAAGACGTCCGCGGGTACGATTTCTACACGATTTCGCCCTTTGTGGTGATTCCCTTCTCCACAACCACCAACATTTCGTTCTTGAATCCGAAGCTGCTGAACCAGCAAGGCGTGCCCACGCAGCAGACGCTGCCTGTAAACGTGCTGGAATACATCCCCACCCGGCCCGGCGGGGACTTGCAAGCTGTGCTGAATCTGGAATACCGTATCCCGATTGTTTCGCGCGTGACGTTTGACCTGTTCAACGACTTCGCCATCAACGGCGTGTTGCGGGCGTCACAGCTGGGATTGGATCCCGCGGCGGCGGCTTCGCTGCAGCAGCAATATCCGAGTCCGGATTTTCCGAATTTGAAGATTTCCAATAACCTGCCGATTCTAGGGGGCACCAATTTCCGGCCGCACACCTCGGCCGGAGCCGAGATCGTGGTGTTTCTGCCGATCGTCAACGCGCCTTTCCGCTTCTATTACGCGTACAATTACCTGCGGTTGACGCACACGCTGACTCCGCCGCTGGGCGCGTGGTATTTCGACCCCACCGTCGAGAATTCCCTGAAGCAATTGGGCGTCTACAACACGCAGGTGGTGCCGGCACTGCAGACCTTCCTGGAAGAACTGCAATCGTCGCAGACGATCCCGCCGAGTTTGCTGGAACCGAAGAGCACGTTCCGCTTTACGGTAAGCAGGACGTTTTGACGCGGGCGGCTGCAAAGACGAGAGATCGGCGGACCGGGATGGGCCCGGGAAGCGAGAGGAAATGGCCGGAGGGAGCAAGATGAGAGTCTGGAGATTAGGCGCGGTGCTACTCCTCGCCGGAATGGCTGCGGCGTGCGGGGGGAACTCCACCACGATAGGAGTTACCGTGAGCGCTCCAGGCGTCACAACCGGCGCAACCGCCACCGTGATCACGAACGGCACGCTGCAGTTTGCCGCAACCGTTACCGGGGCTTCAGCCTCCACCGTCTTCTGGCGAATCTGCCTGCCTGCGGCTCAGCCGTCGATTCAGCCGACAAACTGCACAGCCGTGCCGTCTACTGCGTCCAATCTTGGAACGGTGCCAACCACGACGGGAAGCGGACTCACTGGATATGGCACCATCTCGCAAACGGGGCTTTACACCTCTCCACCGGCGCCCCCTAACCCGAACAGCTTTGTGGTGATGGCGATCAGCACAATCAGCCCATATCTGAACGAGACGGGCCAAAGTGTAAACAGCTACTTCGGCATCGCAAACCTGCAGATCGATTCCGGCGTGCGAGTGCAAGTGGTTCCCTCGACGGCGACGATTGGCGCCGGCGCAACGCAGCAATTCACGGCCACGGTTACCGGTACCACGAATACGGGCGTTAGCTGGCAGGTGAACGGAATTGCCGGTGGAAACTCTTCGACCGGATTCATCTGCCCGAATCCCTCGGCGCCGCAGCCCTGCACCGCCGGCGAATATTTTGCTCCCACCACCGCGACTCCGGGCGGCAGCGTGACGATCACGGCGACGTCGGCCGCGGACTCGACGAAGTCGGGCACGGCGACCGTGACGGTATCGGCGATATCCGACGCTGTGCTGACAAGCATCGACCCGATTACAACCTCACAAGGTTCAGCACAGCAGGATGTGTATCTGACGGGTTCCAATTTCTTCACAACGGATCAGGTTTTTGTGGCGGCGCCCGGACAAGCCGCGTCAGCCGTGACCACCACGTATATCAGCGGCACGCTCTTGCGAGCGACGATTCCGGGGAATCTGCTGTCGGCGGCGGGGCAAGTGCAGCTTTCCGTGCTGCGCCAGAACGGGAGCCCCAATAGTCCCGGGCCGCTCGCGCTCAATGTGACTCCGATGCGTCCGTCCATCGTCGCTTCTTCGCCCGATAGCGTGTCGCAGAATCCGAGTGCGAGTGCCACTGTGACTCTCACAGGCGGATACTTCAGCCCCTCGGCGACGATGGCGCTTTTCAACGGTACTTCTATTGCCCCGAGCATCGCGAGCAGCCGGAAGCTGTCTTTGGCGATCCCGCCGGGGGCGTTGGCTACCCCAGGACTGTATCCCATCGTGGTGCAGAACTCCGGGCTCGCGGCTGGACAGCCTTCAATGTCCGCACTCAATCTCGCCGTAACACCAACTGCTGCCACCATTCCCGGGGCCCCTAAAGCGACCGTGGCCGTAGGATCGAGCCCTTCCGCTATTGCGATCGATTACGCGACCGGGACGGCCGTCGTTACCAACCAGGGCGGAAACACGGTTTCATTGATCAACCTGAAAGCAAATCCGCCCGTCGTAACAGCCACAATTGCCGTCGGGCACGCGCCCACGGGCGTGGCGATCGATGACCTGCTGGCGCATCACATCGCAGTGGTGGTGAACAGCGGCGATCAGACCCTCTCGACGATCGATCTGACCACGGGCGCCGTCACCTCCACCGTATCGGTCGCCATCGGCCCCACGGCCGGTTCTCCGGCAGGCCCTTCGCCAGTTCCCTTTTCCGTGGGCATCAACTCGCTCACTCACCGCGGCGTCGTAGCTTACGAATCCTTCAACGAGGCCACAATTGTGGATCTGTCGACGGGAACGCCCGTGGTACTGCAGCAGATTGGCGGCGATCCGACGGCCCCCATCGGCACCGGAACTACACCGGCGATTTCCGTCGACGAACGGCTGGACTGGGCACTGGTTACTCCAGGGGGCGGCGGCGCGCAGACGACGACGGTCGTCGATCTGGGACAGGACGCCGGCAACGGAGACGTCGCGCGTGTTCCGCAGGTGATTGCGAGCCTTGCATTGGCGGCGTCCGGCGTGGGAATAAACTCCGAGACGCACCAGGCGCTTCTGAGTGCGCCGAATGCGGGAAACCTGGCGTCGTTCAGCCTGCTCGACAATTCAGTGAACACGATCAGCTTTCAATCCAACGGCGTGGCGCTGAACCAGCTCGGTTTTGTGGCGGCAGGCGTCGATTCGCTGGAAAATCTCGGCATCGCGGTGAATACGGTGAGTTCGACGGCGACGATTGTCGATCTCGAAAGCGGAGTCGTGCTGCAGACGGTGGGCGGATTGGGGAGCACGCCAATAGCCGTGGGTGTGGATCCGGCGACCAATCAGGCGCTCGTCGTGAATCAGGGAAGCAATTCCGTGTCGGTCCTTTCGCTGAGTGCGGCAGTCGATCCGTTGCAGATCGTTGAGGCCAGCCCGGCGATCGCGTTCACTTCGAGCAGTCCTTTGACGCTCACGGTTACGGGAGAAGGCTTTACGTCGTCCTCTGTTGTGCGACTGGACCAGGTGCCGCTGACCACGACCTCTGTGACCAGCACGTGCGTGGGCTCGCCGTCGACATGCCGACAATTAACCGCGACCGTTCCGGCGAGCATGCTGGCCGGGGCGCGCAATTATGCGGTGGATGTGCTGAATTCCGGGTCCGTCTCCAATGTGATTGCGCTAACGGTGGTGCAGGCGATCACGGTCGGGAACGCCCCGGTGGGCGTGGCCGTCGACACCGATCGCGATCTGGCAGTGGTGACCAATTCAGGCAGCGGCACGGTTTCTCTGGTGGCTCTCACGGCTTCGACGCCGGTGGGAATCAACCAGACGCCGGCAGGAGCGGTCGGAACGATCGGCGCGCCCCTTTCGGTGGGCACAACTCCGCTGGGCGTGGCGGTGCTGCCACGGTTCGGGCTTGCGCTGGTGGCCAACAACGGAAGCAATAACGCGTCCCTGGTGGACGTTACACAAACGTATGTGCCGCAGACCTCATCCATCTGCGCGGGCGGCGGATCGTGCACCGGCCCGACGGCCGTGGCGATCAATCCAGATACGGCCGGCGCTATTGTCACGAACGCGGGAATACTGAACGACACAGCTGCGCCCTCGAGCATCAGCATCGGCGTTATAAGCCCCGCGGCGACGTCTACCGCTCCTTCTTTCGTGGCATCGAGCATTACCAGCAACGTGGATCAGAATCCCGTAGCGGTGGCGATCGATCCCAGGCCGTATCCGACGAATTCTGCCGTGAGCCTGGCGGCGGTGGGCACGTCGTCGCAAACGAGCAGCGTGGAAGTGATCGACCTTTCCACGGAGATACCTCAACGCATCTCCGGGCTTCAGAATCCGAGCGGCGTCATTTTCGATCCGCTGAATCAGGTGTTCGTAATCGCGAACACGCTGAACAACAATCTGATTCTCCTGGACCCCGTCGCACTGGTTCAGACGCCGGTGCGCGTGGGCATCGATCCAACCGCGCTCGATTACGACTACCAGAACAGCACGCTCATGACATCCAATTACACGAGCCACACGCTTTCGGTGCTCGATTACGTTTGCCCGCCCAGCAGTTCCGGAGCGGCCTGCCTGAATCCGCAGGTGCGGGCGGTGCTGAACCTGGGCGGCTCGCAGCAATTTTCAGTGGCCATGGATCCCAAGCTGAACCTGGCGGTGGTGGCGGACCAGACGAATAACCGAGTGCTGCTGGTCCCGTTGCCTCATTAATCAG
>JBEKTG010000116.1:0-8728 GCA_049516275.1 Candidatus Acidiferrales bacterium | reverse complement strand
CGCTCGAGCAGGTCGGATGGCACGCCCGGCGGAACGGGCGGGGGCGGTGTGCTTAGCGATAGCGGAGGAAGCGCGAACGACGAAGCCGGCTTGCCCACCAGGACGGCGATGGCATGTTCGAACGCCGCCCGGTTTGCTTCCACATCGATCGCCAACGCGCGCGTCGTCTCCAACTGCGTCTGCGCCTGCGCGACATCCACGGCGGTGGCGACGCCTCCGTGATAGCGGCTCTGTGTTAGTTCAAGAGCTCTCGTATAGGATTCAACCGTCGAATCGAGGAGCTTTTTCTGTGCGTCGAGCCCTCGCAGCTGAAAATAATCCACGGCGAGCTCTGCGTGCAGGCTTAAATCGACATTCGCGAGATCGGCGGCCGTCGCCTGCGCCTCCGAGCGGTTCGCTTCCACCAGACGGCGCACTCGCCCCCACAAATCGGGTTCGTAGGAAACGTCGACGGGCAGCACGTAGTCCTGGTAATACAAATTTGTGTTGCTGAGAGGGCGATTGAACGACTCGCTGTTGTGCGTACCCGAGACGCCACCCGTAATGTTTGGCAGAGCCTGGGAGTGGGCCACGCGAATCGCAGCCCTCGCGGCCTCGAACTGCGCCTGCGCCGCTTTCAGCGTCTGATTGGAAACGCGAATCTGCTCTTCGAGGTCATTCAACTGGGGATCGTTGTAGATCGCCCACCACGTGCCCTTCCCGATCTGGTCGCTCGGTTGGGCCTCTTTGAAATTCTGGGCGGTTTCCTTGTAGCTGGAAGGCACTTCCGTCGTGGGTTTCACATATTTCGGTCCGACGGTGCAACCGGTGATCAGGAGCGAAGCAACCGCCAGAACGCAAAGGCGGCGATGCCTCCTGAATCTTGATGGGCACAGATTCGAGAAGCGCTCAGATATTGCCGGATGCTCTTGAAAGCCAGTCATGGGAACGTGGCGGCGCATTCGCGACTCAAATGTCACTGAGGAGGCTGGCTTGTGGCGCCGTTTCCGGTATTCGGAGAGGCATCGGCGAGGCGGACACTTTCGCCCGAAATCAGGGAATCCGAAGGATTGTTAATCACCCAATCGGTCGGCTTGATGCCCGAGACGATCTCAAGCTCGTTCCCAAAGTCCTTGCCCGCAACGACGCTTCGAAGTTCAACGCGATTGCCATTGTCGACGATCGCCACCTGCAAGCCCTCGGAGCGGAAGAGCATCGCACTCACCGGCAAAATAGCAGCCGGCGCGCCTGCCACGACGTTCAAATGAACCTGTGCGTAGGCGCCTGGCAGCAGTTCGCCCGTCGGGTTATTTACGTCCACTTCCACCAGCAGCGTGCGCGAAGAAAGATCGATGGCGTTGGCGGTGCGCACCAGTTTGCCCTTGAAGCGTTTGTCGGGAAATTCCTGCAGCGTCAGATCCGCGGTAAGTCCCGGCCGCGCAGATTGGGAATAATCCTGCGGCACGTTTACAAAAACGCGCACAGACCGCGTATCGGCAATGTGAAACAGCTCAGTGGCAGGGCCTCCCGCTCCCGAATTAATCAAATGCCCGATATCCGTGTTGCGCGCCGTGATTACGCCGTCGAATGGCGCATAAATCTTCTCGAAAGACTGCAATTGCTCGAGGCGCCTCACGTTGGATTCCGCCGACGCGACCATGGCCTTCTTCGCCTCAAAATCGCCCGCGGCGTTGTCGACATCCTGTTTGGAAACCGAATCCGTTTTCGCAAGGTCCTGATAGCGGTTGGCGGTGATTTCCGCGAGCCGATTGTTGGCCTGCGCCGTATTCAGCTCAGCCCGCGCCTGGTCGAGCTGCTGGTCGAGCTCAGGCGTTTCGATCTCCGCAAGGAGCTGCCCATCCTTCACGTGCGCCCCGATATCCGCATACCACTTCTTCAGGTACCCATTCGTGCGCGCATAAATGGGGGAATCGATGAAGGCCTGGATATTGCCGGGCAGGACGATTTCCGTCTGGGGCGCGCCCATCTTCGGATGAATTACGGCGACAGTGGGAATTGCCAGATCCCGCGTCTCGGTCACGAGCGCAGCCTTGGCCTTCTCGCGCGGAATAACTCCCGCGATCACGACTGCCGCAATAACAAGAATAACCACGATCGCAATCCACACGGCATGCACGGACCGCGGGCGCTCCGGCGGCAGGGACACTTCTGGCTGTGGGGACATCCGGGTTTCGTCCATCTCTATCGTGGGTCGGCTCGAAACTGCTCGCATCTATTAGACGTATAGTCGATCATTTCGTTTCAGAAAAGCGGATCCGCGATCACTCCTTCTGGCGCGCATCGTGGATAAAACTAAAGAAAACAGGCACGAAAAACAGCGTCGCAGCCGTGGCGAAAAGCAGTCCCCCAATCACCGCGCGCCCCAGTGGTGCATTTTCCTCCCCGCCCTCCCCCAGTCCGAGGGACATCGGCAGCATGCCGATAATCATCGCCAGCGCCGTCATCAAAACGGGCCGGAAGCGTGTGTACCCAGCTTCCAAGGCCGCCTCCGAGGGCGTCTTTCCTGCTTCAAACCGTTCCTTCGAGAAGCTCACCACCAGAATGCTATTCGCCGTCGCCACGCCCATGCACATGATCGCTCCGGTCAAGGCGGGCACGGTGATGGTCGTTCTCGTCACGAAGAGAAACCAGACAATCCCAGCCAGAGCGGCCGGAAGCGCCATTAAAATAATGAAGGGATCGAGCCAGGATTGAAAATTCACGACAATCAGAAAATAGACCAGCAGGATTGAGAACGCCAGGCCCACGAGCAACCCCTCATACGAGGCATTCATCGTCTGAATCTGGCCGCGGACCATCAACTGCGAGCCTTCGGGAAGCTCCTTCCTGGCGCGGTCGAGAATAGGCTGAATATCCCGCGCGACTCCGCCCAGATCTCGCCCGTCCACGGCGCCGAAGATGTCGAGAACGGGAGTGATATCATAGTGCGAAACGACTGCCATCTCCCCGCTGCGGCTGAAGGAAGCAAGTCCCTCCAGAATTTGCGGCGTTCCCCCTCGCCCATTGGAAACCGGTATGTTTTTGAGGTCCTGGAGCGTCTCGACCCGATACTGAGGAGCTTGCGTTGCGATCGAATAGCTGATGCCCAAAACAGGGTCCAGCCAGAACGACGGCGCCGTCTGAAAGCTCCCGCTCAGCGACACCAGCAGATTCGTCGCGACATCGCTCTGCGTGTATCCGATTTCGCTCGCTTTCGTGCGATCCACGTCGATATGAATCTTCGGGTAGTTGAACGCCTGCTGAATCCTCAAATCCACCGCCCCGGGGACAAATTTCAGCTGGTTCAGCAGCTTTTCGGCGAAGGCGTGATTGAGCGCGAGTTTGTGCCCCACGATCTGAATGTCGATGGGAGCCGGAAGGCCGAAGTTCAGTATCTGGCTCACGATGTCCACAGGGATGGCATAGAACATCACGCCGGGAAAGTCGTGGTTCAAGCGGCTGCGCAACTCGGTTACGTATTCTCGAGTCGGATGGTGCTTCGGGGTGAGTTCCACCTGAATATCCGCGTCGGCGGGTCCAGTTGGCGCGGATATGCTGTAGGCAAGATTTTGGCTGCTGTAAGGCAAACCGATGTTATCGATGATTGTGACCAATTCATTCGGCGGAACGGTCCGGCGGATTTCGTCATCCACCTGGCTGCAAAGGTCGGCGGTCTCTTCGATTCGCGTGCCGGTAGGCGCCCTCAAGTGAAATTTGAATTCCCCGTTGTCGACAGTGGGAAAGAAGTCCTGGCCCACCAGCGGCAGCAGCGCGAACGAAAGAATACAAGCCGGGAAGAAGACGACGATGAAGAGTTTCCTATGCCCGATCGCAACCGCCAGCGCATCGCGATACCGGAGCCGCAAGCGCTCAAACCTTTTCTCAAAGCTTGCCTGCATTCGAACAAACGGGTTCCCCGAGCGAGCCGCCGCATCGGGGTCTTCCTTGCCGGATTGCGCCACCAGGAGAAATCGCGCCATCGTAGGCACCAGCGTCCGCGACAGCAAGTAGGAGGCGAGCATCGCGAACACCACCGCTTCCGCGAACGGGACAAAAAGATACCGCGCGACGCCGGTAAGGAAAAACATCGGTACGAACACGATGCAGATCGAAAGAGTCGACACCAGGGCCGGAACCGCGATCTGCGAGGCGCCGTCCAGGATTGCCTGGGTGATCTCTTTCCCCTGATCGATGTTCCGGTTGATGTTTTCCACTTCCACCGTCGCATCGTCCACCAGAATCCCCACCGCCAGTGCCAGCCCGCCGAGCGTCATGATGTTGATGGTTTGTCCCAAGGCGCTCATGGCGATCAGCGAGCAAAGAACCGACAAGGGAATCGAAACGGCAATGATAATTGTGCTGCGCCAGCTTCCCAGAAATATCAGGATCATCAATCCCGTAAGGCAGGCCGCGATAGCGCCTTCCCGGAAAACTCCGTTGATCGAAGCTCGCACAAACAGAGACTGGTCCGCGACCAGGTCCGCTTTCACTTTGTACGGAGCATCCGCCAGGACGATCGGCAGTTTCTCTTTCACGTCCGCAACAACCTGGGTCGCCGAGGCGTTCCCCTTTTTCAGGACCGTCTGGAGCACCGAACGCGCCCCATCCACCCGGACGATATTCGTTTGCGGCGGGTATCCGTCCCGAACGTGCGCCACATCCCGTATATAAATCGGCGAGCCGTTGACGGTCTTGATAGGCAGGTTGTTGAGTTCCTCCACCTTGAGCGGCGATGAGTTCAGGTCGACTTGATACTCATAAGGACCCATCTTCGCCGTGCCGGCAGGCAGGATGAGATTCTGCGTGCTCACCGCCGTCACTACATCGCTTGCCGAAAGCCCTTTCGCCTGGAGAGCGGGAATGTTCAGGTCCACCTGAATCTGCCGCTGCTTACCGCCATACGGGTTCGTCAAAACGGCGCCGTGCACCGTGGCCAGCGTGGGGCGGACAAAATTGTTCATCGTATCGAAAACTTCCTGCTCGCTCAGCCCGTGTCCGGAAACCGCGAGTTGCAGAATGGGCACAGTCGAAGCGTTGTACGTGAAAATCAGGGGAGCGGTCGTGCCGGGAGGCATCGTTTTGATCACGGTTTGTGACACCGCCGTTATTTCCGCCACGGCAGTATTGACGTCGGCATCCGGCTGGAAAAACACCTCTACCAGGGCGTTGCCCGGCAGCGACTGCGACTCGATGTGTTCGATGTCGTAGACCGTCCCGGTGATCCCGCGCTCAAAGCCGTAGACGATCCGGTCCGACATTTCTTCGGGCGAAAGGCCGGTGTAGCCCCAATCGATGGCAACTACGGGGATATCAATGCTGGGGAAAATATCGGTTGGAGTCCGCAGGATCGCGAACATGCCAAGAATAACGATCAGGATCGACGCTACAACAAAGGTGTAGGGACGCCGGATCGCAAGCCGAACAATCCACATATTCCTACCTTCTCCTGATAGACTCCGGAAAATTTACAGGGCAGGGGCTGTCGACGCGCCTCGCAGTTCCACATTATCGCACAGGCCCATTCAAACTTGGGCTTCCGTCCTGCTCGCTGCCCGATCTCTGACTGGCTGGCTGCCTGCCCTCATTCAGAGATACCGCCCGAATCCGAGGGGTTGCCAAGCTCACGTTGTCATCGTCAGCGCGCCCAGACTTTCTTACCGAAGGATTCCTTGACGACGGGGCCTGGATAACGACAGAATACTTAACCAGGAAGCTATATCGGCGATTTCGGAGAGTTTCATGGCCGGAACGGTGCTCAACCTCCTTTTTCTGGGCTTCCTTCTTCTCGCCGCCACCGTGTGCATCGTGGCGCCTCTGGGGGCCTTGTGCGTTATGTTCTGGCATTGGCACAAGGAACTGGAGCAGATAATTCGTCTCAAACAGGCCCGATCGACACAGGTGAGGTGAAAGGCTTCAGCTTACGTTCTGGAAATGCAACTCGGCTTTGCTCTTTAGCCATACCTTCCCGGTAGTCTCAGAGTCTCCCCAGCAGGCTCTTCAGTAAAGGTGGCGTGCGCCAAGGATGCGTAAAGAGGGTACACAATAGGGTACCCGGCGCGTTCACAGTTCACTCACTTTCGCCCTTATGTGGAAAAATGATTCTACTTTTGTGGTTCAGTTCGGGGCAAGAATGACCGTATGGCACGCAGAATCAATGGCTTCCGGATCGGCAAGTCGATTGCCACTCTAAGTTGACGTGGATATAAGTCGATAAAGGAATCATGGGTAGAACACTACATACAGCTTCCGATCGAAAGAAAAGCACCCTGACCCGGCGATCTGCACTTCTGCTCCTGTTAGCGACGACCATCGTTGTTGCCTCCGTGGCGACCTCACATCGGCATTCCGGTGCCATCGCAGCCCGCAAGGCGGATGCAGTCTCTTCCAGCACGGGATCATCCGGTCCGAATAGTCTGGCGATCGCAGCTCCCGATTCGTTGCCTGACGCCCGGCCTCTATACCCCTATTCGGTAATTGCCGGGGGAGTGCGGTCGGCCGGTGAGCTTGGCTCGGCAGTTCGAAATGACGCTGTCGTGGCGCGACACTATGCGGATTTTGACGTCGCGAAGGCGCATGTGATTTCCCTGGATCGCGACCGCCTGGCCTACGTTTCTTACCGGATGGGCGAACAGGTGTTCTGGACCAGCCACGCCTTGCTGCTTCACAAAGGCGAAACCCTTATAACGGATGGCACTCACGAGGCCCGGACCCGCTGCGGCAACCGCATCGCGGACACGGCACAGGCGCCGTTATCGGCCCAACAGCCCGCTCTCGATGCTTTCGAGAAGTTCGCGCCGGCGGGCGAGCTGGAAGCCTCGAATCTGCCCATCGAGGGAGAACTGACCCCTCCGGCTCCTTTCTCTACCGGGCATCCGCTCGCGCTCGAACACAGCGATATCGCCCGGCCGTTTTACCCGTTCGCGCCCGGGGCGGCGTTCGGTCCAGGGCTTGGAAATTCCGGCGGCACCGGGTCATCGACTGGAACAGGAACCTTTCTGAATACAGGGGGGTCAACTGGCTCAGGGTCTTCGACGGATTCGGGTACCCCGGGGATTCCTCTCATTGCTACCCCTGAACCGAGCACGATGTTACTTCTCTGTGTCGGCCTTGGCGTGTGGTTTGTTGCGGAGAAATTTCGCAGGCGGGTTCGAAACCGTTCCTAGCCTGAATCACGGGGCAGAACGCCCACATTGAACTTCAACTCCGATTGACCCGCTGCTGCGTTGCGGTGAGCCCGTCCTGTGCAGCCTCGAGAATCCGCACCGTCGACGCCACGCCATTTCGTTCGAACCGGCTGGCTATGGCTTTGCCGATCTCGTGAAAACGATCCGTGGCGAGAGCGATCACGCTAGGGCCCGCGCCGCTTAGCGCTACTCCCAGCAGGCCCGGCATCTTTGCCAGACTCAGCACGTCACCCAAGCCGGGAATCAGTGTTTGCCGCGCGCCCTGGTGCAACCGGTCATCCATCGCGTCCCAGAGCAATTCGAAACGCCGCTCCTCGATCGCCGCCACGAACAGCGCCGTCCGCTGCAGGTTGTGAACGGCGTCAGCCCGCGAAACCGTCTGCGCCAGCACGGCTCGGGATTTCTTCGTTTCCAGGCCTGTCGAAGGCGTCACCAGAATCAGCCGCACCATTTTTGGCCAGTTCTTCCTCACCGCGACCACGCTTCCGTCGCCGCGCGTAAACGTTACTACGAATCCTCCCATCAGCGCCGCGCCAACATTGTCCGCGTGGCCTTCCATCTCCGTGGCGTAGCGCAACGCGGTTTCCTTCGGAATGGATTTCCCATTCACCGCGAAACCGAGCGCCACTCCCGCGACGGCCGCGGCCGCGCTGCTGCCGAGTCCGCCCGCGACGGGTATTTCGTTCTGCACTGCAAGCCGGACCGTCGGCAGGCTGAATCCCTCGCGATCGGCCGTCAGCTTCATGGCTCGCAGGATCAAATTCTGGTCGGCCGACTTCGGCAATGCCGACGACCCGCGCACTCCCATGCTCCGCGCATGGCTGTTGGTTCCGCGGCCGGAGACAACCGTGGCTCGAACGCTGAGGTAAAGTTCCAGCGCCAGGCCGAGGCAATCGAATCCCGCTCCCAGATTCGCTGTCGAAGCAGGGACGCGAACTTCATAAACATTTTCGCGCGGCGCGCTCATTGGGTCAGGTAGTTCAATTTCGCAGGAAGGTATCGCCCGGCCGGGGCGCTTCGGTAAACGCGCCGGCAGAATATCAATTTCGTTTTTCTAAACTCTGCAAAACGGCTGCTTTCGTTGCGGCCACGCGCCGCGGTACGTTTCGAAACGAACCGTTGATCGGCTGAGGGCCCTTGTCAGAATCCATCGATAAGGTTCCCCGATGGTATTGGTTCACGTAGTCCGGGTCTTTCAGGACATGGCCCGTCAGCACTGCGAACACTTCTTCTTCCGGGTGGATTCTGCCCGCAGCCACCAGTTTGCGAATACCCGCCACCGTAGTGGCCGACGCGGGTTCGCAACCGATTCCATCCCGCCCGATCATGGCCTTGGCGTCGGCGATTTCCTGCTCGCTCACGCCGATCACTTGCCCGTGCGAGCGGAGCACGGCGCGCAGACTCTTCTGCCACGAAACAGGAGCGCCGATCTTGATCGCCGTGGCAAGCGTCCTGGGCTTTGCAACGGGCGCCATCGTGCTGGGAAGCGCAGTGGCCGAATCCGACGGCTCTGCTGCGAGACTCGCGAACAGGCTCGCGAGCGGAGCCGATCCTTCGGCCTGCAC
>JBEKTG010000115.1:0-8780 GCA_049516275.1 Candidatus Acidiferrales bacterium | reverse complement strand
TGACGATATCGATATACATTTCGTCGAAGCCGCCAAAGATGGAGGGATCGATGGCGTGCGCGGCCATCATTTCGTCGGGCATGCGGAACGATTGCCTTTGCGGGTTGTCGCGCTGCGGCTTCTGTTCGAAGCGGCGAAACAGCTCGTCGATGGGCGCGTGGGCGTGATCGACGATGTAGTCCACTTTGGCGTCGTCCTGCATGTGGACTTGCTCGGCGAGGTCGGTGGTTACGAGCGTCAATTTGGGCCAGCCCGCGCGGAAGGCGATCTTGGCGGCTTCGGCGTCGAAATACACATTTACCGAGCTGGTGGAGTGATGGAGGCCGCCGCCCATGAAAATCACTTCCTTGGTGATGGGCACGATATCGGGGGCGAGCATGGCTGCGAGAGCCAGGTTCGTCATGGGGCCGCCGCAATACATGGTCACTTCGTTCGGGTGGGCGCGAATGGTGCGAATGATAAAGTCCGCAGCGGGCTCGGGCTGCGCTTTTAGCTGAGCGAAGCGGCTGTACGGCGGAGGCAGTGGCTCCAGATCATCGCGGCTTCCGCCATCCTTTGCGAAGCAGCCTAGATAGCCTTCGTTGCCGAGAGTCCTCGAACCGAACATCTGGTAGCGCATCTGGGCTTCGGCCTTGGTGTTCAGCAAAGGTTCCTGCGCGCCCATGAACACCGGGACTTCCGTGCGTCCCATCAGCTCTAGCAGGCGCAGGGCGTAGGCTGTTTCCTGCCTGGCCCACATGTCGCAAGTTACGGTGCAGATTCCCAGCAGATCGATGTTCTCGGCTTGTAGCAGCATCAGGGTCGCGACCGTGTCGGTGGAAAGCGGCCCGCGATGGTCCTGGTCGTAGATCAGCTTTTTCTTGCCGCTTGGCGCGGGGGGAGCTTGCTCGGGTGGAGAAAACGTGGCGCTGTGGGCGAGCGGACCGGAGGATGTTTCCATTCTGACCCTTCCTCTTTCGATCGACCGCTTCGCGAATGCGGTGGATTCGGATTCAACCAGAGGTTTTCAGCAAAGGTAGTCTAGAGGAGTATAGCCGCAAGGTGCGGATGGAGTGAGGCTGTGTCTACTGGATCGGGTTGGGCAAATTGGCTATGCGGCTGAACTGGGGCATGGTCAGTTTGTTGGGCGTCGATGATTTTGAGGAAGGCAAAATTGACGGACGAACAAGATTGTTGACATTTTTGAGGGACGGGGAGATAGTCTGCGCGTTCCCCTGTCCGGGGACGCTTGGGATGTACAACTACTAACGGCAGTCGGCTCGCTGTTTGAGCCGCCCAACCCGGCGACGAGACCAGTGCTCGCGTCCGGAGGAGGGCCTAAATGAGCAGGGCGAAGTGTGTGGTAGGCCTTCTGGCGCTCGCCGGGGGGCTGGGGTTGCTTGTTTCCATTTGCGGTGCGCAGCAGCGATCTGGCTCGCCTGCTGTGGCTGTTCCCTCGCGGCTTTCGCCTTCCATTTTGTCTTCGCTTCCGCTGACGTTTGAGCCGAACTACGGGCTAGCCGATCCTCGGGTGCAATTTTCCGGACGGGGGCGCGGGTTGTCCGTTTTTCTTACGGAACGCGAGATTGCGGTTGCGTTTCCCGGGCGGGCGCGGGCGGGGTTGGCGGAAATTGAGCCGCGCGTGGGGATACGGCTGGTGCGGGCGGCCCGCTCTAAGCGGCGACGTTCGAGTGGGAGGGCATCGAATCGTCGCGGCTCCCGGCGCAGATCGTCCCGAAGAAAAAGGTCTGGCAGGCGCCGCGGGACGAGAACGGGTGTGAGGGGGAAAGATGCGCCCAGCCGGTTCGCGTGGCGGGGGGAAGGGCTGCTGCCGGGGCGGAGCAATTATTTCATCGGGAACGACCCGCGCGCTTGGCGGACGAATGTGCCGCCCTACTCCGAGGCAGATGCGGATGGGGCGTTGCCGGGCGTGGGCGGGAGGATTTATGGCACTGAGCTGGGTGTGGAATACGATCTGCGTTTGTCGGCAGGCGTCGACGCGGCGGGATTGCGGCTGAAATTTTCGGGCGCGAGCGGCGTTCAGCTCGCTGCTAATGGCGATCTGGTGCTGCGCGCGGGCGGAAACGAATTGCGGATGAAGAAGCCCTCGATCTACGAGGAATCGCCGGGTGGTGCGGTGCGAGGGAAAGGGAATGGATCGCATCCTGCGGAAACTCGCGGGCATGTGGATAGCGGATACGTGCTCGAAGCCGACGGATCGGTGGGATTCTCCATCGGGCCGCACGACCCGGGCGCGGAACTGGTGATCGATCCTTCGCTTTCGGTTACGTACGCTAGCTTTCTTGGCGGCGCAGAGAACGAAATGGCAAATAGCATCGCGCTCGATTCGGGTGGGAATGTGTACATCGGCGGAACGACCAATGCGCCGGGTTCGTTTTCAGAGGCCATCACCGCGACGGTTGGCCCGGGGATTGGGTCTGGTGGAAACACCGGGTCGGGGAGCAATGCGAATACGGAATATTTTGTCGCGAAAATCAATCCGAACGCTACCGGGGCGAGTTCGCTGGTCTATCTCACGTTCATCGGAGGGAGCGTGAGCCAGGCTGGCGGGTTGATCGCGGTGGATGGCTCGGGCGATATTGCGATGACCGGGACGACTACTTCGCCCGATTTTCCGGTCACCGACGGCAGCACGCTTACGAGCGGGTCAAACGACGCGACGGTAAGCGAGATCGATCCTACGGGGAGCACGCTGATTTTTTCGACGATCTTTGGCGGGAGCGGAATGGAATCGCAATATGCTGCTGGCGGAATCGCGATCGATGCGCAGGGGCGGATATATATCGCTTCGGACACGACTTCGCAGGACCTGCCGGTTACGGCCGGTGTGTTTCAGGCGACTTTTGCGGGCACGTCGAGCGACGGATTTGTGGCGATTTTTCAGCCGGGAGCTAGCCCCGATCTGGCTTACTGCTCTTACCTGGGAACGAACGCCAGCGGGCAGGTGGGCGTGGGTGGGGTCGCGATCGATGCGTCGGGCAACGCTTACATCGCCGGGTTCAGCTCGAACGCGCAGAACGGCTTCCCGACCAAGAATGCTTTTCAGACGGCGTATGGAGGCGATCCCAGCGACGCGTTTCTGATGAAGATATTTCCGGGAGGGCAGGGAGCTGCGGACGTGATTTATGCGACGCTGCTCGGAGGCAGCGGCCTTGATGAAGCGCTGGCGGTGGCCGTTGACGATTCGATTCCCGCGAATGCGTATGTGACCGGCACAACGCAGTCGAGGAATTTTCCGACCAATGGCGCAAACGCGCCCTACCAATCGAGCCTGCATGTGAATGCTACGGCGAACGCCTTTCTTTCGGTGATCGCGCAGAATCCTTCGACGGGGATGGCAACGCTGGCTTACTCGACCTATATCGGCGGATCGGCAAACGATGCGGGGCTGGGCGTGACGGCTGCCGCGTTCAATTCGGTTTACATCACGGGGTCGACGAAGTCGTGGGACTTTCCGTGGCACGACAACATTCAGCCCTTCAATGGATCGAGCGACGGATTCGTGGCGAAGTTCGATCCCTCGGCGGCGGGCGCTGCTTCGTTACTTTACGCTACACCGCTGGCGGGAACGGCGCCTCCGGGTGTGACGGTGACCGCCGCGGCCAGCGCTATTGCCGCCGATGCGTTCGGGGACGTCTACGTGGCCGGGCAGACCACGGCGGCCGATTTTCCAACCGCCCTTACCACGGGCGGAGTGATGAACGGCTTTCAGCCTATTTGTGCGAGCTGCCAGAATTACCCGGCCGCGGCGGATGCGTTTCTGGTGGCGTTGCAGGAGAGTGCGGCGTCCCAGCCCAGCGTTTATTTCAATATCGGCAGCGTGGTATTTCCCGCACAGCCTGTGGGCACGCAGAACGCGCCGCAACCGGTGGCGGTCCATAACGGTGGGGAATCGTCCCTCGCGATTACCAGCCTTCAGATTACGGGGCCGAACAGCGCGGATTTTTCATTGATCGGGCCGGCTGCGTGCAAGACGCAGGCGATTCCCACCGGAGGCGAGTGCTCGTTCGAGGTGGGATTCGTGCCATCGACGACGGGACCCGAGGAAGCGGTGGTGAGTTTCAGCGACAACGCGCCCGGAAGCCCGCAGGTGCTCGAACTGGTGGGGGCGGGGCAAAGCGCGTTCGCGCTGTTATCGACGACGAGCATCAACTTCGGGAGTCTGCCAGAAAATACTACGAGCCTCAGCCTGCCGATCACGATCACGAATACGGGGAACCAGGCGCTCGCTCTGCAAAGCCCCGCGGAATCCGGACCCGATGTGGCACAGTTTTTTCTCAACGGCAAGGATATTACGTGCGGCACCACGCTGGCGGCTGGGGCCAGCTGCTCGATTGGCGTCGTATTCAGCCCGAAGGCGATTGGAACGTTCCATGCGCAGGTGACCATTACGGACAATTCGGGTGGCGTGACGAATGCCACGCAGGTTGTGTCGCTCACGGGGACAGCGACGACGGTTGCGCCCGTGATCGGCGTGACGCCTTCCGCGATTGCGTTTGGGGACGTGGTGGTGGGAACGAGCAGTGGGGCGCAGCAGGTGACGATCACGAGCAGCGGCAGCGCGGCATTGAACATGACGGGCATCACGCTGAGCGGGGCGAATGCGGCGGATTTTGCGATGACCGGCTCCGGTACGAATCAGTGTCCTACGGGCAGCGGCAGCCTGGCGATCGGGGCGAGCTGCACGGTGGGCGTGCGATTCGCTCCTTTGGCAGGCGACGCGGCTGGGTCCAAGAGCGCGATCCTGAGTGTTATGGACAACGCGGCGGGCAGCCCGCAGGTGATTTCGCTCACGGGAGCGGCGACGGTGCCGCCATCGATTCAGATTTCGCCATCGAGCCTGAACTTTTCGGCGCAAAGCGTGGGGATCGTGAGCGCGCCGCAGACCGTCACGGTGCTGAACGCGAGCGCTGGGTCGCTTTCGATCAGCGGAGTGAGCGTGAGCGGGGTAAACGCCACCGATTTCGCCGAGACGAATAATTGCCCGCCGAGTTTACGGGCGGCGGCCAGCTGCACGTTGAGCGTGGTGTTCACGCCGACGGCTCTGACCGCTGTTGGTCGAACTGCCACGATCAACGTGGCGGACAACGCACCGAACAGCCCGCAGCACGTTGCCCTGACGGGGAGCGTCACGCAGGCGGGCATTTCGATCACGCCTTCGATCATCAACTTCGGCGGCCAACTGGCGGGAACTTCGGGGCAGCCGCAGACGATTACGGTGACCAACACCGGCACGGGCGCGCTGTCATTCAGCTCGATTGCGGTCAGCGGGGCGGTGGATTACGTGGTGGGCGCGAACACCTGCAAGGGGGCCAATGTTCCGAGCGGCGGGACCTGTACGGTGCAGGTGACATTCGGCCCGGCGTGCACAAATGGCTCTGCTGCGAGAAGCGCTACGTTGGTGCTGACCGATAACGCGGCAGGCAGTCCGCAGAGCGTGGCGCTCAGCGGCAGCGCGACGGGGGATTTCTGCTTCGATCCATCGACTACGGTCTCCGTCGCCGCTGGGCAGACGGCGGTCTACTCGATGGTTGTCGATTCGCCTACCGCTTATAAAGGATCGGTTGCGCTCACGTGTGCTGGCGCGCCGGCGACCGCCACTTGCACGAGTCCGGCTAGCGTGACGGTGCCGTCTCAATTCACGGTGAGCGTTGCCACAGTGGCGAGTTCCGTGGCGGCGCCCGTGCGAAGGGGCAATCGCAAAATTCCCGGGCCGATTGTCTGGATGATCGTGGTTATGGCGCTCGTGCTGTGGGGTTTTGCGGCCGCTCTGTGGGATGTCCAGGCAGATAGCGCGCGGGCCCTTTGGGGAAAATGTGGCGCGGCCGGAGTGCTTCTTCTGCTGCTCAGCTTTTGGATGGCCGGGTGCGGAGGCGGGGGCTCGGGCGGTGATCCGCCGAGCGTCTCCGGTACGCCGACGGGAACCTATTCGCTTATGCTGACCGGTACGTCTCCCAATACGACTGCGCAAGTGACGCTGACGCTCACCGTTCATTAGGGGGGCGGGTTTAGAAGAGTTTTACGGCCAGGTCGCGCGGGTGCGAGCCTATGGGGATCAGCGTGATGAGGCTTCCGGTCTTCGCGCGGATGACCGCTAGATCGCCGGAGGTTGCATCCACTACCAGCAGCATGTCGCCGCCGGGAGTCAGCAACGAAGTTCCGGGAGTCTGCCCCACCTGAATCGGGCGCGCGGCCTGGCGGACGGTGATGGCGACCGGGACGATGTGCGCGGCGGCGGAGTCGGAGATGTAGAGGGTTTGCGCGTCGGGCGTGAGCGTGCCGGTGGATGGGGACATGCCTACGAGCACGAAGTCGTTCACTTCGTTGGTGGCGGTGTTTACCACCAGCAGGCCGTGGGAAGTCCGGGAGGGTATGTAGAGTTCGCCGCCGTCGGGCTTGAGGATGAGATCGTCGGGATTCTTGCCGAGGGCGAGTTTCGCGAGCAGGACCTTGCGATTCAGGTCGAGCACGGAAACCTGGTCGGAATCGCCGGAGCTTACGAAGGCCTTCGAGCTGTCGGGGAGGATGGCGATGTGCTCGGGCTGGGGCGCGACGTTGATTGTGCCGAGCGGCGCGAGCGAGAGCGCGTCGAAGAGCGAGACGGTGGCGTCGTCGCGATTGGAAACGACGAGCAATTTTCCGTCGGGCGAGACGCGGGCGATCCACGGGCGGCGTCCGGCGCGGCTTCTGGCTGTGACCTGGCGCGAGGCGCAGTTGATTTCAACGACGGCGTTCGATCCGGAGGCAGCCACGTAGGCGCGGGCGCCGTCGGGAGAAAAGTCGAGGGCGTAAGGCGCGGCGCCGACGGGAATGCGCGCGGCGATGCGATTTGATTTTACGTCGAGAACCCAGGCATAACCGCCAGCGGTGCTGAGTCCCCAGATTTCGGGGCGCGTGGGATGCGCGCGCATGCCGGTCGGCTTGCCGCCTACGGCAATGGTGGCGGCGGTGCCTAGTTTGACCAGGTCCACGGCGGTGACAGTGCCGTCGGCGGTGTCGTCCACGTAAGCGAACAGGTGAAGGCCTGGGCGGAGGAAGGAAGGGCGAAGTTCGAGCGCTACTTCGCGGATCGCCAGGGCTGCGAGAAGCAGCAGCAGAAAAAGGATGCGCCAGTTTGACCAGATTTTCATGCGGGCCGGGCCGGGGAATGGCGAGCGGGGCTCAATTGATTGTGCGGCCGAGCACGGCGGCGATGTCCCGGGCTTCGCGGACGAGGAGATCGAATTCTTCGGGGAGAATGGACTGTGGCCCGTCGGAGAGAGCGTGATCCGGGTCGTTGTGTACTTCCACGAGGAGTCCGTCTGCTCCCACGGCTACCGCCGCGCGAGAAAGCGGGAGCACTTTGTTGCGGCGGCCGGTGCCGTGACTCGGATCGACGGCGATGGGCAGATGGCTTAGCCGCTGGACGGCCGGGATCACGCTGAGGTCGAGGGTGTTGCGCGTGTGATCGGAGAAGGTGCGCACGCCGCGCTCGCAGAGGATCACCTGGTAGTTGCCCTCGGACATCACGTATTCGGCGGCCATCAAAAACTCGTCGAGTGTGGCGGACATGCCGCGCTTGAGGAGCACGGGCTTTTGCGCCCGGCCGGCGCGCTTGAGTAGCGAGAAATTCTGCATGTTGCGCGCGCCGATCTGGATGACGTCGGCGTATTTTTCCACGAGATCGAGGGATTCGTTGTCGACGGCTTCGGTGACGATGCCTAGGCCGAATTGGTCGCGGAGTTCGGCGAGGATTTTCAGGCCGTCTTCGCCGAGTCCCTGGAAGCTGTAGGGAGACGTGCGGGGTTTGTAGGCGCCGCCGCGGAAGAGGCGCGCGCCGGCTTTTTTTATGCGTTCGGCGATGGCGAAGACTTGTTCGCGGGACTCTTCGGCGCAGGGGCCCGCGACTAGACCGACGGATTTGCCGCCGAAGGCTACTTCGCCGAGCGGCGTGGGTACGCGTACGATGGTGTCTTCGGCTTTTACGTCGCGGCTGACCAGTTTGTAGGGCTTGCTGACGGGAATGCATTCGATGACGCCTGGCATCGACTCGACTGAGGCGAGGTCTACGGCACCGCTATTGCCGGTGATGCCGATGGCCGTGCGCGCGGCGCCGGGGATGGGGTGGGCTTTGAATCCCAGCGACTCGATGCGGTCGCAGACGGCGCGAATCTGTTGGTCGGTGGCGTGGCCCTGCATCACGACTAGCATGTTTTCTCCGCGAGTTCAGGCGAAACGAGAAGTTTACTGTATGCGCGAAGGAAGCTGCAAATTGCGCGGCACTGAGCTGGAACGGGGAGGCCGCGTACCGTCGCCCGCAGTGCGCGGACTGGTGAGGAGAGCGCCCCTTGACACCCGCCACGGCGAAAGAAGAAGCAGGTCCCTCACCCATCCGCGCTTCGCGCGTATGGCCTCAGGATGACAACGAAAAGCAGAGGCTCGGGCTAGGGCTTGGGTGTGGGTTCGGCGGCGGGCTTTATGAATTTTTCTTCGAAGCGGGCGTTGTCCTGGAGGGAGCAGTAGGACTCTTCTATTTGCATGCTGGGCTGGAGTAAGAATTCCACTTTCAGGCCGCCCCATGATTTTTCGCCCCAGGCTTTGGGATCGTAGTAGGTGGCTTCTAATTCTATTTTGTTGCGGCTGGGGCGCTGCCAGCGTTCGACTAGATGGAAGGAGTCGCTCATCAGGTGGCCGACGCCTACCGGCTCGATCATGTCTTTGCCGTTGTAGCCGATCGTGTCGACTACTAGCGTGTTGCCTTCCCATTTGCCTACGGAGTCGCCCATGTAGGTTTTGTCCGG
>JBEKTG010000114.1:0-8839 GCA_049516275.1 Candidatus Acidiferrales bacterium | reverse complement strand
GGAGGCGAAAGGGGTCCGGTGACCTTCGTGGCCTTCAAAGCCATTGATCCTGTCCTTTGCGGCCAGGGTGGTGGGTTCGACTCCCACACGCTTCCGCCAATCGGCCACGCGTTGAGATTGGATGGTGCGTGCTACCGGTTTCTGTCAGGCTCCGGCCGGCTGCGAAACATTCTCATGCGCGACTTTTGCCGCTTTCTTGGCAAAATCATACGTGGCTCGGAGGTTTCCTCCGAAGAATCGGACGTTTTCCTTGATGTCGCGCGCCAGCAGCAGCCGCCCGTCCTTATCGGTGAAGGCACAGTGGATGGTTATGGCGGTCGCGTCTGAGACGGTGGTTAGCTGGCGATCAGGACAACTCTTGCAGTATTAATGAGCTGGCGCGAAATAGCCCTGCTTGGCCGTGACCGTGAGCGGGGGGAGTCCGTTTGGAGGGCGCAACTTGACTTTGATTTTTCGCCACTTGCCGTCATGCACGCGGTTCGCCGGACGGTACCCGATAATGTACTGATTGCGGAGCTCCACACTTATCTTCATGGCGATGTCGGGCAGCTCATTCAAATTACTAACTCTGAAAGCGCGACCACCGGTCATGTCGGCCAAGCCGTACAAGAGTTCCGGACCATTTTGTTCCTCAGGCGTGGGGCCTCCGCCAGGTTCGAACAGCCCGATGGCGTAAATTTGGACATCGGCTTCCCGGACAAATTTTCGGACGTCCCTCGCGGTGTACCGGCTGTGATTATCTCCCCCGTCGGATATGATGAGTAAAGCCTTCTTTGTCCGTTGCGCTTCTCTCATCTGATTGAGGCCGAGATAAACGCCGTCGAAGAGAGCCGTCAGTCCATGCGCGGCCGTATCCAACAGGCGATTCTGAAGTTCATCGACGCTGCCAGTGAACTGACTCACGAGCTGCGCACGGTCATTGAAGTCCACGAGGAAGAACTCGTCCTGGGGATTTGCGGTTCGGAAGAACTGCACGGCGGCAAGGCGCGACTCATCGATCTTATCCGTCATGCTGCCACTCATATCGAAAATCATGCCGATGGAGACGGGAACGTCCTCGCTTGTAAATTTGACGATTTCCTGCTCCTGTCCGTTTTCAAATATCTGGAAATTGTCTTGCTGCAGGCCCGTCACAAGGCGTCCGACCGGATCCGTTACGCTGACATTGACGAGCGTTATTTCCGTTTCCGTTCTGAGGGTTCGCCCTGTTTCTATCTTTTGATTGTCAGAAGCAGCGGGTGCCGCCGGTCCGGTTGACTCCTCTTGTGCTCTTAGCGCCTTCTGCTGGGTTACGGCCGATCCGGCCATTAGCGCGAGCATCCCAACCGAGATCACGAATGTTTTGGCCGAGACAGTCATTTCCCCCCACTCCCTCCACCAGGTTTGGAACCGGCGATTCGCACGAACCCGCGCGCTGGCGCTGCGTAAACGGTCATCAGGGCAACCCGCACGATGCCTTTGTGTTACGGGCTCGCACCGCGTGCGAAACGAAGACTACGGACTGCGCTCGCAGCTCATCGAGAAAGAAAACTTAAGCACCGGGCAGAACGTTATTAGCAGCAATCTCGGATTCAAGACGACTGCTACTACTGACAGGTGGGATCAAGGCCTGGTTAACGGATCATAAGAGGGCGCCACCAGAGGGAGTGGCAGAATCCTTTTTTACGATTACCAGGAGCATGAGATTGCAACACTACACGTTCTTTCTTGCTTCGAACGCCTCAGGCGGCATACGGCGCGTGCCTTTCTATGTTCTCCTTCTGCTGACAACTCTGGCGATCATCGGCGGCGGCATGATTGCTAGTGGGTTGGCTTCGTACTCCCGCATGCTATACAAGGCTACCAACCACAACTCTTTGCCCCGTCGGCTCGCTTCGAGTGAGTAGATCGATGCAGGTCCGTCGAGAAGTTGATTGAGCGTCCAGCCCAGCATGAGAGGGCGTGATTTTCGAGCCTGTAGGCGTTGATACGAGCAATCAAAACCTGGCCTTTTGAGGCGAGTTTCGGGGTTACGCCACGGCTAGAGAGGCATGGCTGCGAGTGAGGTTGTACTGCCCGTTTCTGTCAGGCGCCGGCCGGTCGAGAAATATTCTGATGCGCGACGTTCGCCGCTTTCTTGGCAAAGTCATACGTGGCTCGGAGGTTTCCTCCGAAGAATCGGACGTTTCCCTTGATGTCGCGCGCCAGCAGCAGTCGGCCGTCCTTATCGGTGAAGGCACAGTGGACGGTTATGGCCGTCGCGCCTGAGACGGTGGTTACCTGGCGAGCCATTTCGCTGCCTTTCTTGAAGCCCCGAACCGTGCTGCGCAGAATCACCAGATCCGGAGCGGCGGCGGAAGTCCGCTCGCCGTCAAGATAGACGCGCTGGAAGCCGCCCTTCTTCCGCATCTGCTCAACCAGATTCTCATACAGCGAAATCTGGAACTCCGCCGGCAGCGGGATCTCGCCGGATTCGATCATCATGATCTCGATGGCGGATCCATCGATCTTTTTCGAGGAACCTGTCGCTTCGGGTTGCGCGTCCGGTGCAGGGGCGGACGGAACCGCAGCATTCGCGGCCGAGCCTGCCTGCAGCGGGACGCTTGTGGGCGCTCCCGCCGCGACGAGTTTCCCCTTTATCCCTTCCGCCGTTCCCACCGGCATCGTAAAAATTACGCCGTGAAGACCTTCGTCCGAATCGCGGTATTGAATGGTCAGCGTGTCCAGCTTGGAGCGAAACAGGCTCAGGAAACGGCCCGACCCGTAAGGCCCAAACATGCTCAGCGTGCCGATGGTTCCGCGGATTACCCGCTGGCTGTCGTCTCCGGTGACCACGTCGCGCATGGAAGTCGGGGCCAGGTCAAAGGATTTGCCGGAATAAGCGAAGCGCAGAGCCCCGGTATCAACCGTCAGGCTTCCCTTGGTTTTGTTACCGACGCCGGCCAGGCCCATGAGTTGCATGGCTTTGACCGGTGTCTCCGTCTGCGGCGCTTGAGCTTCGCCGGTTGCAACAAACGCGCCCATGATCAAAATGGCGATAGCGAATGGAGCGGCCTTCCTCTTGGATACCAATCGAGCCTCCTTGTGACTTTCCAGCTATTCCCGGGCCGCTAGATAGTATAGGGGAGCCACGCGACGCACAACCCTCGTCTGGCGCGCCAGACGCACATTCAACCCTGCCGGTAAGCAAAACGGGGCGATTGCGTTTTCTCAAAAGAAGAGTTCCCAGTTCACATCATTGGCATTTGACGATGTGAAACTTACCGTGAGAAGGTTTCCCTCGGCTTTCATTTCGGCGCTGAGGCCGTTGGCGAGTTCCACGCGTTTTGCATCAAAGCCGTTCGGAAGGTAGATGCGGAGTTCGTACGGATCGCCTGGAACAGCGCGGGATGTGCCTTTCAGCGCGCGGCGCGAGCCGTCGTAGCCGACGTGCTTGATGTCGAAGGCCATCTGCCGCACGTGGCGGCTGGTTGAAATAAGAGCGGGATGATCCGGCTTTTCGACGATGCTGTACACGTCGCAGTCATACGGTTTCACCGGCCGCGTGGTGAAGACGCCGCGAAAAGTTCCCAGGTAAGCCTTCGACCAGAATTCATAGACCACATATTCCTTGTCCGGATCGAGACGCAGATCTTTCGCGGCGTCGAGGGTTGTCGTAAAGGGCGCATCGTCTCCGCCATCCTGCCGCAGGATCAGCGAATTGCCCAGGCTGAGAATCTTCAGCTGCCGCGTGTAGTTGAAAACCCCTACCACGTTCCATTTTCCGAAGGGCCGCTCGACAGGCAGGTTCCACACCTGGGCCGGCTGGCGAATGAACAAGTCCACCGGATAGGAGACGTCCATCGTTGGCGGACTGATGCGCTTCAACAGCTCGATGCGATCTTCCGGATACGGTGCGTCGAAGGCTTCCGATACGAGGATCGTGTTGTTGGCGATGGCGCGGAAGTTCGCGACGACCTTGGCCTGGCGTTCGTTGAAGTGCTTCCCGTCCGGCTCGACGTACTTGTAGACATGGAAGCCGTCGCCGTCGTTCCAGAAGACGCGTCCGTTGTAGAAAAAGCGGTTGGCCGAGCCGAGCACCGTCTCGCTGAACAGGCACGGCTGGGTGGCCGGCAGCAGGGAAGAGGGCAGCGCCTCGTAGCCGCGGTCCGCGTCTTCGGAAATGCGGCAGATGTCCACAATGCCGTAGGAGTGATCCACCGCGTTCATGTTGGAGCGGATGGTTCGTCGCGGCGCCGTCTTATCGATCGCGTCGCGCCAGATGAGCCCGCACGCGCGATAGGTTTCGAGCGAACTCATGTACGGATCGAATTGGCCCGGCCACTTGTCCCAAAAATCGGCGAAGTCCATCTCGGCCGCGCCGGTATGCTGGGGATCGTCTGCGGCCCACTGCTCCGCGCGCTCGCGCTCGAGGCTGACGGTGAGAGGATTCGAGAAGTCGATCACCCTTTCGCCGTTATATTTCGGGGTGCGCACCGGCAGATAACATTCCGGCGCATAATTCACGCGGCTGGGCCTCGCCCGCACGCCCCCGCCGCAACCATATAATCCGAAACTCGCCTGGCGTGGGCCGCTGTTGGAAACGCCGCCCAGCCAGAATGCTCCCAGTCCGTGTTCGTCGAAGAATTTCTTCGCGGTGTCCTTGCTGCCGCCGGACATCCAGCCGTGAAAACGGCTGTAGGTGTTGGCGACCAGATCCTCGTCGTCCGGATCGATCGGCCGCCGCTGTTTCAGGCGCACATCGTGGCCGATCGAGATCAACTCCGCCTGGTGCTCCATGGCGCGCAGCCCATCATGGCTAAGATTGATGAGGAGTTGTTCGCCGGCGAAACTCGCGCCCGCCGGCATGGTGACTTTGTAGCTGCAATAGCCGCGGATTTTCATCCGATCGTTGGCGGTCCCTTGCCAGCCCTGCCACACCTCGAACCGCGACGCGCCCTTCAGCGCCGTCGCATGCCCCATCAGCAGGCAATTGCCCGTGTCGGCGTCCCGGACGGCATGGTTCACTTCGTACATTTTGGGCGTAACCATTTCCTGCACCGCAAGGAGTTCGTAATAGTCGCGGTTGCGCGAATGCGTTCCCAGGCTGATCCATTTGTCCGTGGTTCCACCGAGACGCGCGTCGCTGCACACGAAATAATCCATGTCCTGCAGGTCGACGGGTTTTCCCGTTTTGTTCGTGCGAGCCAGACTCACGAGAATATCGGCCCCCGCCTTCGCGGCTGAAATCCGATACTCGAAATCGAGGTCGCCGGGCTTGCTGCCGTGCAGCGCCACCGTGACGAATGATCCGAATTTATTGTCGTCGTCCTTATTGACGGAACTGACGACCGTCCAACCGGACGGATCGTCATTGGGAAGGAAATGCACGTTGTTCAAAGCCATCATGCTTGCCTTGACGCGCGTGGACCAGCGGCACCTGGCGGGATCTACCGTGACGCTAAAATGATCAGTATCGATCTGGATGGGCTCTGGGGCAGGCTTAGCCGCAACGCTGAGAACCGGGGATATGGACGCGATCGCTGCCCCCTGCGCAACGTTGGCGAGCATCTTGCGACGCGTGAGCGAGGACGACGGCTCTTCCGGCTTCTCTGACATTAGCCTCTCCGGTACAAAAATGATGGGTCGGCGGGCGATGGCAGCAACCCGTCTCCAATTGCCCCCTGCTCGCGGGCATCGTACCCGCTTCGCGCAGCCGATACAACGAATAGCGCACGGAATCCGGGTCAAAAGGACAGCGTATCCAGAAGGCGCTGAAAGCCGGAGAGGCCGTAATCGAGGCTGCGGTGCTGATTTATAAGCGTCTTATTATAAATGACTTAGCGCTATATCTCTCAGGGGGCAGTTTTTGAGTACTAAACCAGCCGTACTCTTCGGACGTCAACTTCGGAGCCATGCGAAGCTATCCTTCGCGTCATTGTTGCCGCGGGGATGGCCGCTTAAGCTTCATCCATGGCGAATCATCAAAACAAAATGTCAGGAAAGCAGATGGGCACTCTGGCGTTCCTGATTGCAGCTGTTTTCCTGACAGGCTCGCAAGTGCAGGCGCAGGTACAGCAGGAACAGACGAAATTTACCGTACCCTATGCCAAGGCCGCTCTGGCTTCCCTCGCCGCTATCCAAAACGACGACTCCGTTTCCCAGGACAAGAATCAGGATAAGAACGGCGATGGGGATCAGGCGAGCGCCACGCTGCGAACGATCGATGCCACCGATATAGAAGCGTCCACGGATCGGGAAATCTCCGTGACCAAAACGCTCCGCCAGATTTACCGGCTGAAGCTGCAAGACAACGATCTTCTCCGCGCTTACCAAAAGCTGATCGAGATCGAAAGCGCCGATGATGGCTCCGACCAAGCGCCGGTTAAGAGAAAAAAGGACGAGGCCATCGCCGAATTGTCAGACAGTCAGGCGACCATCCGGCAGCGAGAGAACGTCTGCTTCGCTCAGCTGCAAAAATCCCTGCGCCAGCGCTTGCCGCAAGACCTTCCCGCATGCTCCGGATGGCTTGGACGAGCGAAAATGTCCGGAGAAGTCCCCGCTGAATCGGCCGCGAGCGACGAAGCGAAGCCGGAAAGGCAATAAGACTCCCGAGCGTCTCGACGTTTCTCTAGCCCCCCGCGACAATATCAGTCTCCTTTCGAAATCCTCTGGGCTGAAGAGCACGCGCCCCCTGCCAGATGACTCATCGCGCCGATATAGCTGGAATCGCGTGGTCTGCCCCGATCATCTATTGAAACGCGGCAAAATTGGGGCGTAGCACTCAATCCAGTCTTGGACATGAAAACGGGAGATTCGCAAATGAAAATCGCACTCGTAACGGGGGGCAGCCGAGGCCTCGGAAAAAGCATGTCGCTGCATCTGGCGACGAAGGGGCACGACGTTATTCTCACTTACCACAGCAAGAAAGCCGAAGCGGAGGCTGTTTGCGCGGCGATCGCACAAAGCGGACGGAAAGCCGTGGCTCTTCCGCTGGACGTGGTCGATCACAAGACATTCGGTGCGTTTGCCGAAACCGTGCGCGGTGTTCTCGATGCGAACTGGCGGCGGCGCGATTTCGATTTTCTGATTAACAACGCGGGAATGGGCTTTTATGCGCCCTTCATGGAAACCACCGAGGCGCAGTTCGATGAGCTGATGGATGCTCATCTCAAGGCTCCCTTTTTCCTTACGCAGAAGCTCCTGCCGCTGATGAAGGATGGCGGGCGCATCGTCAATATTTCCAGCGGCCTCGCCCGCTTCTCGTTCCCCGGCTATTCCGCCTATGCCGCGATGAAAGGCGGCGTCGAAGTGCTTTCGCGGTTCATGGCCAAGGAACTCGGGGACCGCAGGATCACCGTGAACGTTCTCGCTCCCGGTGCCATCGAAACCGATTTTGGCGGGGGCACCGTGCGCGATAATGCGGCAATCAATAAAAGCATTGCCGCGCAGACAGCCCTGGGACGCGTGGGCCTGCCGGACGACATCGGAGGCGCTGTCGCCGCGCTGCTTTCCGACGACAATCAATGGATCAACGGGCAGAGGATCGAAGTGTCGGGCGGAATTTTCCTTTAAGAAGGCAGAAATTCCGGGTGTAGGATACGTGCGATGTTAAAAGCCACCGCACGCTTCATTGCACTTTTCTTGCTCGCCGCGGCCTGCGACTTTGCGCAGGACGGCATCACCATCCGCGTGAACGCCGCCGAAACCGTGGGTCCCTACAAGCCCATCACTGGCTTTTTCGGCTACGACGAGCCCAATTTCACCTATTCGAATTACGGCCGCAAGCTGATCGGCGAACTTGCCAGCGTCGGGAGCTCCCCGGTGTATATCCGCACGCACTTCATGCTGGCAACGGGAGACGGGACTCCGAGCCTGAAGTGGGGATCCACCAACGCCTACACCGAAGACTCCTCCGGCAAGCCGGTCTACGATTGGACCATCACGGACCGGATCATGGATACCTATCTGCAGGCCGGCGCAAAGCCCTTCGTCGAGATCGGATTCATGCCGAAGGCTCTCTCCTCGCATCCGGAGCCCTACACTCCCGTGTGGAAGCCGGGAGGAACCGGCGCCGAGTACGCTATCGGTTGGTCGTATCCGCCCAACGATTATGCGAAGTGGGGCGAGCTGGTGCATCAGTGGGTGAAGCACGCGGTGGAGAAATACGGCCGCGCCGAAGTGGAGACGTGGTATTGGGAGGTGTGGAATGAGCCCGATATCAGCTATTGGCACGGCACGCCGGAAGAGTATGACCGCTTGTACGACTTTGCCGCCGACGGGCTCAAGCGCGCCCTTCCCACGGCGCGAATCGGCGGGCCTGCGACCACCGGGCCGACCGTCGATCACGGCTCGGCCTTTCTTCGCCAGTTTCTCGAGCACTGCGCGAAGGGCAAGAATTCCGTAACCGGCGCCGTCGGCGCGCCTCTCGATTTCGTGACGTTCCACGCCAAGGGCCGCACCGCTCTCGTCGACGGCCACGTGCAGATGCGCATCTCGAAGAATGCCGGCGACGCCTCGCAGGGATTCGCGATCGTGACTTCTTTCCCGAAATTCCGCGGCCTGCCGATCGTGATCAGCGAGTCGGACCCGGACGGCTGCGCGGCGTGCTCCGCGACATTCTATCCGGCGAACGATTACCGCAACGACCCGCTCTACGCCGCCTATGAAGCCACCATGCTGAAAAGCATGTTCGAGCTGGCCGACCGCGAGAAAGCCAACATCGCAGGCATGCTTACCTGGGCATTTGAATTCGAGAATGCGCCGTACTTCGAAGGCTTCCGCACGCTGGCGACCAACGGCATCGACAAACCGGTGCTCAACGTGTTCCGCATGGCCGGACTGATGCGCGGCAATCGCGTTTCGGTCGAAAGCAGCGGCC
>JBEKTG010000113.1:0-8865 GCA_049516275.1 Candidatus Acidiferrales bacterium | reverse complement strand
CGCATGACCGAGTGCGTGCGCGCATACGACACAGTGGGGCGGTACGGCGGCGAAGAATTCCTCATCGTCGTGCCGGCCTCGGATGAGATTGGCACGCTGGGACTGGCTGAGCGAATCCGCTCCGAAATGGAAGCCCAGCCGGTGGCTCTGGATACTGGTGGAATTCGGATCACTGGGAGTCTTGGAGTGGCCATTTGCAGCGACGAACACCCTCAGGATTTGCAGGTGCTGCTCAAACTTGCGGACGAAGCTCTCTACCGCGCTAAGGAGCGCGGCCGCAACCGGGTGGAGCTGTCCACCCCGGGCGTTTCCCCGCTCACGCTCGATACGGTGACCGCGCCGCTCAAGTCCGTCTCCTGAAAACTTACTGACGACACGTTTCTTCAGTCGCGCCCTGGAGACATCGGTTCGCGATTGCTATTCAGCTTCTTCCCCGGCGTGCTAGAATTGCGGCTGCATTAGGCCCGTAGCTCAGTTGGCTAGAGCGCCACCTTGACACGGTGGAGGTCTGCGGTTCGAGCCCGCACGGGCCTACCATTCATTCCTCGGCTCTTCGGCTTTTCCCGGTTCCCTCCTGTGTGAATTATCGAGCGGCCAGTCTCCGTCCATTCGCTTGAGCTGCGCGCGGCGAACAGCAGAATCCGGTTTCGATTCGGAACTGCGTAGCCAAATAGCTAAAGAAGATCCCGATTCTGTCGAATTGATTGCAAAGGGCCTCCCGGCGTGGCTTCAAGACCTGGCCCTGAGCATAACTGTGCCCAAATTCACTCGGCCGACGGCTTCCGTGGCATTGACTTCCCGTGAAGGAGAACTTCGATGACTAGATGCAGGGACAACGGAATCGCTCTGGTTACGACCCTTCTGGTTCTGCTGCTGATGTCCACCATGATCGTAGGCTTGTCGTGGCTCGTGATGGGGGACCAGAAGCTGGCAGGAAACAGCTCCGATCGCCAATTGGCGTTTTACGGCGCCGAGTCAGGCCTGGAAGTGCTGACGGCGGGTCTTGAAAATACGTTCGATTCAAATTACGCCCCCACAGCGGCAGCCATCAACGGAATCGTATCGGCCGCACCGGTGAATCTGGTGCCGGGCGTGCAATACCTCTCCATCGGGAGTAGCACCAACGGCTCGGGTTATTCCATTACTTTCCCCACCGACGCGAACGGGAATCCGCAATCCAGCTATCACACAATTGCCACAGGACAAAATGCCGGACTCGTTGGACTCACCACTCCCTATACACTCAGCGCCATCGCCCACACCACAAACGGATCGGAAGTGAAACTGGTGCGGCAGGTGCAGACCGTGGGCATCCCGGTTTTTCAGTTTGGCTATTTCTCGGACTCGGACCTGGACTTCTTCGCCGGCCCCAACTTCAACTTTGGCGGCCGCGCGCATACGAACGGCAACTTGTGGCTGGCGGAAGGCAATGGCAATACGCTCACGATGTCCAACAAGGTGACCGCCGTGGGCCAGGTGATTACCTCGAATCTCGAGAACGGCTGGCCGACCAGCAGCAACTATGGCGGCACCGTGAACATCACTACCAATCCCGGATCCAGTAGTTATGCGGATATCACCGCGCAGACGCCGCCGCAAAGCGCCACCGGCACCAGCAACTGGGTGAACAGCGTGGGCGCTTTCAATTCGAGCTTTACGTCCATGGCGGGGAGCATCTACAACAACAACATTGCCGTGGGCCCGGAAAACACGGGCGTAACGGCGCTGAACATGGCGATCGCCACACCGGCGATCGGCGGGCAGTCTATCGATATCATCCGGCGCCCTGTGCAGGGCGAGAATACCTCCAATCCGGCGAAACTGGCCGAACGATACTACGCCCAGACGAGCTTGCGCATCATGCTCTCCGACTACGGCCCATCCGGCGGCTGCACGGATAGCGGTATCAGCAGCACCAGCTCCAGCGCACTTCCGAGCCTGGCGACGAACGGCTCGAACCCGGCTACGCCCATCGACCTGGCAACCCTGGCGTGGACCTCGACGGGTCCACCGGCGGGAAACGGCAATACGACGCTGCCTTATTCCGCTCCGCCCAGCTGGATCCAATCAACCGGCAACGCGGGGGTGTCCATCTTCCCCATGCCGACTTCCAACGCTCAAGGCGGCGCAAACTACACCGCGACCGACGGCTACTGGGTGAAGCGCTGGTATCCGATCATCACGGGCTGCATCAAAATCGACGCCCAAAGCGAGACGAGCCCGGGCACGTGGACGGACGTGACGGCTGAAATCCTGAAACTCGGCTGGACGGGACGAAATATCAACCCGCAGGTGGGCTACTACGGAGTATCGTCACCGCCAGCGAGTCCCTGGCTCGAGCCCAGTCTCTCTGCGGAGGCTGCCGGGGTAACTCTCTGGAGCACCATAAAGCAGATAGCGGCGTCCGGCCCGACCGCAAACTCGGGCGTTCTCCAGGTGGGATGTACGGATCCAAGCCCCAATGCCGTGATCCGGCTCTCGCGAATCCGCGACAATCCGTCCAACGCGGCGGGAGGGGCCTCGACCGCCAGCAACAATTATTGCGGGAATAATCCGAGCTCGAATGCCTGGTCCAACGGAGCAAACCAGACCGCGAAACAGTGTTCCGCTAGCTCGGATGTGCCGAGGGATTGCGCCACGACGCTGGGCACCGATTATTGGCCCATGGCGCTGTTCGACACGCGAGAAGGAGTATTCAGGGATGCCGCGCCCAGCACGGGTCAATTGACGCTGGCCGGCACGATGTACTACGTCGAGCTCGACGTGGCCAATCTTGAAAAGTGGTTCGCCGGAACGATTGGAACCAGCGGAACGTCGGCGAACAATACCACGGGCTATTCCGTCTACTTCTCAGACCGGCGCGGCGAGCAACAGGACCCGAATCCGCCCGCCTCGGTGGGCACAACTTCGATGCTGACGGGAGGATACGGGTACGATGACTTCGTGAATCCTTCGAGCGGCAGCGGCTGCCCGAGCGGCGTGCTCGATCAAGGCGAAGACGTCGAATCCGATTACCTGAATGGCGTGTCGCAAAACAGCGGGACCACCCCGCGAACCTACGGAAAAACTCCCACCTATGACAATGCCGGTTCGGCGTCCGTTTTCGTGATCGCCAGCATTACGACAGTGGCCGGACCGCTCGGCGATAACCCAAGCTGTCCGGGAAACCTCGCCACGCCCCTCGCAGTTGCCGACCAAACGCAGGACTTGCGCGAAAATCCCGCGCTCATTTTCCGTCGTGCGCTGAAGCTTGTGGATGGCAGCACGATCAGCAGCGGCACAATGTGCAACGGAGTGCCCTGCGGGCTGTCCGTGATCGCGGAAAATCCGGTGTACATCCAGGGGGATTACAACAACCCGGGTTTAAACACGGGCTTCACCGGCACCGGGGTAGCCGCGTCCGTGATCGCGGATGCGATTAGTCTTCTTTCCGACGGCTGGAACGACGCGAACTCGTTCGCTTTTCCTTACAATCCCAACAACCGATGGGCCACAAATACGACCTACCGCATGGCCGTCATCGGGGGAAAGGAGTTTGCTTTCAAGCAGCCCTCCGTTGGCAACCCGCCGGTGGACTTCGGTACCGATGGAGGGGCGCACAACTTCCTGCGGTATCTGGAAGCGTGGGGCAGCCTCTATTACCAAGGCTCGATCGTCAGTATGTACTACAACCACCAGGCGGTGGGCACTTTCAAATGTTGCACCACCGTCTACTACGCGCCCACCCGCGTGTTTAACTTCGATTCGAATTTCCTGACGCCGAGCTTGCTGCCGCCGCTGACGCCCATGCTGCGCGCGATCAATACCCTGACGTTCACGCAGGATTTGTTGCCCACGCAGTAGAGAGAGCTAACCTGGCGGAATTTCAGACTGCGATGTTGATGCCCGTGCCGGTGGAAGAGGTGCCGGTGGACGAACTGCCTGCGAAGGGCGCAAACGCGGCGGTATCGGCCTGGAAGGTTGTGTAGGCTTGCTGCGCGGCGCTGAGGTTGCCGGACTGCAAGGCCTGCCCCAGCTGAGCCAGAGCGTTTTGCGTCTGCGTGAGCGCGCTGCTTGCGGCTGCGCTGTGAAAGTGATGCTGGCCGTGTCCGGCCCCCTGCTTCATTCCTTGCTGGAGGTTCGCGTAATCAGACTGCGCGGCAGTGAGATTGCCGGATTGCAAATCCTGCGCGATCTGGCTGAATGCCTGCGAAGTCACTGGCGACGTGGATGACGAAGAGGAAGACGATGAGGACGAAGACGAAACGTCCGATTGAAGCGCCGTGAGATCGGCTTGGCCTCGCGTCACGTTGCCCGACTGCAAGTCCTGACCCAACTGCTGGAAGTCCTGTTTGAATTTCTGAGAGCTTCCATGTCTCGTGCTGGAAACGAGGGATTCCAGGATATCCGCGCCCAACATTCCGATTGAGGACATACGCTGCTCCTTCGTGTTGCCGCAATTGCTGTCATACGCCGCCCGATCTGAGGCCGGCACTGGTTGGAAAGCAAGTCGATTGCCGGAATGTGCGGCGAGCCTCGCGAAATTACCTTCCTGAAGACTTCAGTAACAAAACGACTTAGGCATGGTCGCACAGGCGGGCTTCGGAGCGGCGCCGATGGCTAGGCAAGAAGAGAGCGAGACTCGCTTTTCAGCATAGGCAACTCTTGCCCGGTTTTCGGCGTGGGACTAAGCTGAGCGGGGCGTTAATTCTCACCCTCCCGGAGGCAGAATTATGAGCAGCGGGACGCGGATCATCGAAGTCCGCCAGAACGTACTCAAGCAAAATGACGTTGTCGCGCGCGCCCTTCGCCAGCGATTCCACGATGCCGGCGTGTTCGTCGCAAGCCTAGTTTCTAGCCCGGGCTCGGGTAAGACGATGCTGCTCGAGAAAACTCTTGGACTGCTCCAGCCGGAATTTCGCGTCGCAGCGCTGGTGGGCGATCTCGCCACCGAGAACGACGCCGCCCGCCTCGCGCGCAGCCAGGCGCCCGTAAAGCAGATCATCACCGGAACGGTGTGCCACCTCGAAGCCGCCATGGTTCAGCAGGCGCTCGAAGGGTGGAACCTCGAAGACCTGGATTTTTTGTTCATCGAGAACGTGGGCAATCTCGTGTGCCCTTCGTCCTACGATCTCGGGGAAGATTTGCGGCTGGTGCTGATGTCGGTGACCGAAGGCGAGGACAAGCCTCTCAAATACCCTACGATTTTCAACAGCTCCGACGTGGCCGTGATCACCAAGATGGACTTGTCCGCAGCCGTGGAGTTTGACGCTGTGACAGCCGCGCGCAACATCCAGGCGGTGCGTCCCGGCATGGAAATTCTCCACGTGTCCGCGAAGTCCGCTTCGGGCATGGAGAGCTATCTCGAGTTTCTGAGATCGCGCCGGGCGAGCATGCACGTCTCACGTGCGGTGGAAAAGGATTCCCTCACCGCGCGTCCTTAGCGCCAATTGCGCGGCATCAATACTGTTCACTACTTCCCGGAAGGCGGCTGATCCATGCCCAGCAAATGGGCGATATTCTTCCGGGCCATCATGTCGATCTCAGCGTCGGTGACCCCGGCGCCCTTCAGCGCGGCGATGTACATCTTCCAGCCTTCGATGAATGGGGGGTACTTTGTGCCGCCAAAATCTCCTGACATGATGCAATGCTCGGCGCCCACGGCGTGAATGTCGTCAGCCCATTCCTTCGGGTCCCGCCTGGCTGAGGTAGGGACGGTGGTGGGGCTGCCGTCCGGGTCGAGCGGGAGAATGGTGTTGCCTATAAATTCGAGGTAAGCGCCGTCTTTCACCTCCTGCTGCATCTGCTCGATCGTGGTGCCCTGAAGCGTCGGGTGGGTGACGATCACTCTTTGGAGTCCCATTTTGTGCGCTTCGCTTACGAGGAGCAGGCTGTCTTCCGGGTCCATGTGGCCGGTCGCCAGAACGAGGTCGTACTTCTGGATCAGCTTCAGGACTTCGATTGTTTGCGGGAGCAGCACGCCATCCTTTTGGATGGGCACGAACGGCTTGGTGGTGCCGCGGGTCTTGCGGTTTTCCGCGTCGACGGTGGGCATAAAAACGACCTTCAGGAAGTGTCCTTTCACCGTGGCCTGCTGCAGAACCGCGTCCGGATTGATGCCGCCCACCGAGCGGTTGAGCACGATACTGCCCCAGATCTGGATGCCCGGCACAACTTCGCTCACGGTGTAGGCAAGCTGCGTGGTGGGCATCTCGTGATTCTTGAGGACGATCCCAGCCATTCCAGCCGCCTTGGCCTCCTTTGCGAGCTCCAGCGCGTCATATCTTCGCGCCACGTTGTCGGGATCGGAGTGCGCGTGTTCGTCGATGATGCCTTGGAGCTGAGCCTTGGAAGCGCTGGCGAAAAAAGCGACCAGCAGGGCGAGGGACGCCAGCCGGGCGAATGTGGTTTTTGTCATCGTGCCTCCCGCTTTGAATGGATCTTTCTGCGCAAATGCGGCCCGAATCACGAAACCTGGGGCGGCACAGCGGCGCTATGGTACACACTTTCTCAAGGCGCGATTTAATTTTTTTGGGGCTATCTCAGCCGCGAACACGTCATTTGCCGTTGACACACCCGTATAGGAAAGTTAGGCTTCCGGGCGAAGTTTCATAAGGTCAGCGTATACAATAAGAGCAGGAAAACAGGAGCAGAATCATGGGCGGGGGGACAATGTCGTCTGGGGCATATCGGTACAAATGGGTGGCGGCTTTTCTGTTGTTTTCGCTGGCCCTCCTGAGCCGTCCCGCCGCTGCCCAGGTGGACCTCACGGGAAGGTGGGGCCAAAAGGAATTCGAGGACAGGCCTGAACGGGGACCCGGCCCGGAAATCGGGGATTACACCGCCATGCCGATCAACGATGCGGCGCGCCTGCGCGGCGACTCCTGGGATGCGCAGCAGTGGGAGATGGTGGAGCACGAGTGCCAGCCGCATCCCGCCGATTACGGCCCGCGCGGTCCAGGCGAGATGCGCATCTGGGCCGATGTGGATCCCTTCACGCAGGGAGTGATCGCGTGGCATACGTCGCTGCGATTCATGCTGCCTCTGCGGACCATCTACATGGACGGCCGGCCGCATCCTTCGGAGAATGCGCCGCACACCTGGCAGGGCTTCTCCACCGGGGAATGGGAAGCGGACATGCTGAAGGTGACGACGACTCACCTTAAGGAAGGGTGGGTGCGCCGGAATGGCCTTCCGCGCAGCGACCGGGCCACGCTGATCGAATATTTTATCCGGCACGCGGAATTGTTCACGCTCGTCACGGACGTGGAAGATCCGGTTTATCTGACCGAACCGTTCGTTCGCACGTCGAACTGGATCCTCAACCTGGGGAGCTATCTGCGCCCTAATTTCTGCATCCCGAGCGTCGAGGTTCCTCATCCGGAAGGTTACGTTGCCTATCACCTGCTCGGCGCGAACCCCTGGTTGACCGAGTTTGCGTCCGTGTACGGAATACCAGTGGAAGCGACTCGTGGCGGGGCCGAGACAATGTATCCCGAGTATCAGGAAAAAATTGCGAAGATGCCCGCGCCGCCCAAACTCCCGGAGCCTAACGAGACGAAACAATGAATAAACTCGGTCGAGGTTGCGCGAAGGCTTTGCCCGTGGCGCTCGCGCTCATCGGATTCATTCTCGGGATTGGTTCGCGCAGGATTTCCGCGCAGGAGAATCAGGCAGGCGGCCACGGAAAAATCGAAGTTTTGCACGTGCAGGGGAATGTTTACATGATTGCCGGCGCGGGCGCCAATATCACCGTGCAGGTGGGTCCGCAATTTGTGATCGTCGTCGACTCCGGCCTCGCGCAGCGAAGCGCTGAAGTGCTCGCGGCCATCCGGAACCTGACCGACAAGCACATCCTTTTCGTCATCGATACCAGCGCCGACGCGGACCACACCGGCGGCAACGGGAAATTATCGCAGGCCGGCTGGGCGCTGCCGAATTCGAGCCTGAATCCTCTCGATAGCGGCTCCAAGGGCGGACTGAACCTGCCGCCGGGCGCTTCGATCATTGCGCATATCAACGTGCTGAACAGGATGAGCGAGCCGGCCGACAAGGAAAAGCTGGTGGATTCGTCCCTCTGGCCCTCGGATACCTACGAGACGAGGTACTGGAGGCTTTACAACGGCGAGGGCGTGTTCATGTATCACCCGCCCAACGCTCACACCGATGGCGACACCTACGTTCTCTTCCGCAAGTCCGATGTCGTGAGCACCGGAGATCTTTTCACCATGACCAGCTACCCGGTGATCAAGGCGGATGAGGGTGGCAGCATCACCGGAACTATTGACGCCCTGAACCAGATCATCGAACTCCTCGAGCCCGAAGAAAACGAAGAGGGCGGCACCTACGTGATTCCCGGGCACGGCCGCCTCTGCGACAGAAACGACGTGGTGAACTACCGCGACATGGCGACCATCGTTCGCGGCCGGATACAAGCCTTAATCAAAAAGGGAATGTCGCTCGATCAGGTGAAGGCCGCCCAGCCCACGCTCGACTACGACGGCCTCTATGGCGCAACCAGCGGTCCCTGGACCACCGATATGTTCGTTACGGCGGTGTACCAGGAACTGAGCAAGGCCAAAGGACAGCCGGACCAGAAAGCAAACGCGGGCAGATAACGATTTAGCCATCCGCCTAGAATGGCCTGACATGTGATTCGCTGGCTGCGCTGGGGATTTTCGCTGCCTATCCACAGCTAGCTGCCAATCATTCCTCCGCCGTCCTCCCCAGCTACGCGCTGTGCTACTATGCCGCCGTTAACCGGTGTCTTGTTGTCGGGGATGCCGGAGTTCCAAAAGGGTAATCACGGATTTGCCCTGCTCCAGCGCGGCGTGGAGCGGTAGGATAGTCGAACGGGGAGGGAGTGGATGCGTCCCAAAGACGCCT
>JBEKTG010000112.1:0-8873 GCA_049516275.1 Candidatus Acidiferrales bacterium | reverse complement strand
AAGAAAACATCTTAAGCCTGGAACAGCACCCAAATCGTTGCCTCGTTGTCCGGAAGAAGGATAGGCTCAGGCACTTGTTGTTCGGCCGCAAGCCCCACATTTATCGCGTCATATTCCGCGTACTCGAGAAGCAGAAACACGTGGAAGTCCTCCATATTCGCCACGGAGCAAGGCGAAGATTCAGCGAGAAGACTCGCCGTTAAGAACCGCTATCGCCCGCTAATGGTCGTCGGCGGAAGAGGTTTTTTCCGAGGGGCTGAAGCCGGAGATGCGGCCCCACGCGCTGGTGCGCCAATTGTCGGCGGCCTCCTTCGCCAGAATCCACGGCGGGAGTTCGACGTAGAGATGCGCCGCGAGGGCGTTCAGGTACGGCTCATACATCTGGCGCAGTTTCTCCAGCTTGGCGTTCGATTCCGGTGTATCGAGGAAACCAAGCCCGGCGTCTTTCAGCTGCTTGCGCATGCGCTGCAGGTCTTCGGGCGGCAGGCGATTGGGTCCGGTGTTTCGAGGAGCGGCATAGAAGATCTGCGCCAGATCCACGACGGTGTGGCGGCACATGGCGAAGGTGAGCTTCGCCTGGCGCTGGCACGGCGAACTGCCGTCGGTGAGTATGAGCGCCGTTGCGTCCAGAATAGCGGTGAGCGCACCTAGCCAGGACTCGTTGTTGTGCTGCGAGCGAAAATAGCTCACTACCGGGTAGGAAATGTGGCTTTCGAGAATCTCGGCCGACCAGTGCTCCCACTCGCGAAACAGAACTTCCAGCGCGTCGAGTTCGCCTGGTCCGGAGTGACGGCGCAAAAGCTCCGCCGCCGTGGGAGGAGAACCCGCGCGCGCGTCGAGCATGACGATGTTCACCTCGCGCCGCGAGAAAGCCTGGTAGATCACCGGCAAATAGCTCAGCATAAGAGCGAGGAATCCGAAGCCCAGGCCGCTCTCGACCACAATCATGACCCGCTCGAGCTGCGTGTGCGGTGTTACGTCGCCGATTCCCAGCGTGAAGAACGTGGTGCCGCTCAAGTACAGGCAGGTCTGAAAACGCGGATGCGTGGGATCGGAATACGACGCGCTGGAGAAGATCAGGCCGAACCCGATCACCAGAAGCGTCGCCCAGAAGACGAACAGCAAGAGGAGCGAAAGCGGCCCGTAATAACCGAGAAAGCTCTCGCGCAGCTTCTTTCGTCTCATAAGCCGCGCTAGCGCGCGCCACGGGCGCCACGTCACGCGATAAAACAACACGGTGATCCGCAGGCGGCGCGACACCCGGCGCGGCAGAACGATGGTCTCAAATGCTTCTAGGAGTATGGCCAGAACCAGGAACAGGCCAGCGGCGCACGAAAGAATCATGCAGCTTTTTCCAGTTTCGCCGTCATCGTGATTTCAGCCTTGAACAGGCGCGACACCGGGCAATTCTGCTTCGCGCTGGCGGCGGCCGATTCGAACGCCTCGGCGGAAATACCGGGGACGTGGCCGGTGACGTCGAGGTGAATCTTCGAGATCGTCCAGCCGGCATCGAGCTTTTCAAGCGTGACATTGGCTGTCGTGCGCAGGCTCTCGGGCTTGATTTTCATCGTACCGAGCTGCGCGGAGAGAGCCATCGTGAAGCAGCCGGCATGCGCCGCGGCGATCAACTCCTCCGGGTTGGTCCCTTTGCCGTTTTCGAAGCGCGTCACGAAGGAATACGGCGCCTCGGAGAGCAGGCCACTCTGCGTTGAAATACTGCCTTTGCCGTCTTTCAGGTCACCGTTCCAGACTGCCGATGCGGATCGTTCCATGTGCTTTCTCCTTTTTCTCCTTGTGAGCTTCGATTATGGGATCAAGACAATCTTGCCGTATGAACCGGATTTCATCACCGCTTCGTGAGCGCGCGGCGCTTCAGCCAGCGGAAACTCCTGGCCGACGACCGGGCGCAGGCTTCTGTTTTCGAGTCCGGCGCCAATGGAGGAGTGCATGGCGAGGAAGTCTTCGCGCGAAGTGTTGGGCATGGTGAGCCCCAGGATGCTCGCGTCGCGCTGCATGGCATCGCGAGGATTGATTTCAACGGTGCCGCGGCTGCCGATCACAACTACGCGCCCTCGGAGGGCGAGCAGCGGGAGATCGCGGCCGAGGTTCACGTTGGCCAGCATTTCAAGGATCACGTCGTAACCGCGGCCGTTGGTTCGGGCGAGCGCTTGCTCGAAGTGGTTGGGCGCGGTGTGGTCGAGCACCTCGTGCGCGCCTTCATCGAGGACAAGCTTGCGCCCGCGTTCGGTGCCCGCCGTGCCCACAACGTGCAGGCCGGCAGCCCGCGCCAGTTGCACCGCTGCGATGCCCACGCCGCCGCTCGCGCCATTTACAAGGACGGTTTCGCCGCCTCGCGCCTGCGCTCGCTGAAAGAGGCCGCGAAAGGCCGTTCCGTAGGGCACGCTGACTCCGGCCCCCTGCGCGAAGGAAAGATGCGCGGGCAACGGCCACACGGACAACTCGTCATAGACTCCCAATTCCGCGTAGCTGCCTGTGAATCCGCCGCCGGCATAAACGCGGTCGCCCGGCTTCATGCGGGTGACGCCTTCGCCCACCGATTCAACAATGCCGGCGCAATCGCCTCCCGGCGTGTAGGGCAGAGCGGGCTTCCGCGGGTAGACCCCCGAGCGTATGTAGGTATCGACGGGATTGACGCCCGCGGCCTTGATGCGGACGGCTACTTGCCCCGGCCCAGGTTTCGGGTCAGGTATTTCTTCGAGGCGCAATACTTCCGGGCCGCCCAGCTCGTTGACGCGAATCGCTTTCATTCGTCCACCCTCTCTCGCGAAGAAAACCTTCGGCCGCAGTGGATTGGAGTTATCGAAACAGATGAACGATTCAGAAAATCCCGGCGCCAGGGCTCAGCGAAACTGCCACGAGCATTGGCACAACCAAAGGAAGAATCTTAGCGGCTCGGGCCCATTTGGCGCAGCATATGGCCGCTGATGGTTTGATAGTTTTGGCGAATGCGGTGGAGCCGTCCGCCCGTTACGTTTTCCCAGGTGCCAAAAACAAGGAAAGGAATCATCGCCACTAGCACCCATAGTTTGGCGCGGCTGGGAACTTTGGCTTCGGGCTCCCAACGGAACAGCTGGCGCGACACCTCGAACGCCATCCACAGCCCTATGGCCAGCGCAATCACATCCGTGAGCACTTCGCTGCCTGTCGCGAGATTGGTGGCCGCGGCTTCCAGGCCCGTCGCGAGATACGTGGCCGGCATGAAGAGCGAAATCCGCTGAATCCAGGAAGGAAAGACCGCCAGCGGAACAGTAGCTCCGGAAAGAAACAGAAAACCCATCCAGACCAGATTGTTGATCATCTGGGTTTCCTGCATGGTGTTCGTGACGCTCGCAACGATCAGCCCGAACGCCGAAAAAGTGGCCGAGCCAAACGTGATCAGCAGGAAAATCGCCCAGAGGTTTCCCCAGGACTGCATGTGGAACGCGTAGCGGCACACGATGATCTCCACCGCTACCGCCGGAAGCACCAGAAAATAATTCGACAGGATGCTCGAAGCGAGCAGGGGGCCCGCGCCGATGGGCGCCAGCCGAAAGCGCCGCAGGATGCCTTGTTCGCGGAAAGTCACCAGCTGCACGCTGAGTCCCCAGAAGCTGCCCATTACGGTGAGAGTGAGCACCGCACCCAGGATATATCCCACCCAGCTGGCCGAGCTTTTACCCGTCATGAAAACCGCGCCGAAGAGAAAAATAAGCGGCATAACGAAGCTGAAGAAAAAGAACGCGCGGTTCCGCATGGCGAGACGGATACGCGATTTCGTGAGCGTCCAGGTGTGGCGCAAGCTCTCTCCCATCGTCAGTCCCTGAGCCTGCGGCCGGTCAGCTCGATGAAAACATCTTCGAGGCTCGGCGAGAACATTTCCAGGCTTTGAAGTTCGTTGTGGTCCGCTTCCAGTTGCTTCACGAGCGCGACAATCGTCTGAGGCGGGCGCGTGGAGTGCAGGACGTAGGTGCCGTCGAATTCGCGCATGTTGGAAACGCCCTCCAGGCCCGAGAGCGTGCCGTTCGTCAGCGGTTTCGCGAAACGCACCTCGATGCGGGTGGTTCCGGCGGAGGCATGCTTGAGCTCGCGCGGCGTGCCCTGCGCGATCACCCGCCCGTGGTCGACAATGGCTACCCGGTCGCAAAGGCGCTCGGCCTCTTCGATATAGTGCGTGGTGATCAAGACCGTTTTCTTCTCGCGTTTGAGCTGCTCGATAATGTCGTAAATTTCCCGGCGTACCTGGGGATCGAGGCCGGCGGTGGGCTCGTCGAGGAAAACCACCTCGGGCTCGTTGACCAGGGCCATCGCCAGCGCAAGGCGTTGCTTCTGGCCGCCGGAGAGCTGGCTGTAAAATGCGGTGCGTTTTTCGTCCAGCTGGAAGCGCTTCAAAAGTTCGTCGGTGTCGGCATGGTGGCGGTAGAAGTTCGCGAAGAGGTCAATCGCCTCCTTCACGCGCAGCTTGTCCGGCAGGGCAGTCGACTGGAGCACCGCGCCGATTTTTTCCTTGAAGGCTTCGCCCGCCTTCTCCGGGTCGAGGCCGCAAACGCGGGCCGAGCCGCGGTCGGGAACGCGCATTCCTTCGAGGATTTCAACGGTGCTGGTTTTTCCTGCGCCGTTCGGGCCGAGCAGACCGAAGACTTCACCTTGCTCGACGGCAAAGCTCACGCCGCGCAGCGCTTCCACGGTGCCGTAATTTTTATAGAGATTTTCGACCTTGATAATCGGTTCTGCCACTGAATAAGTCCCTTTAATATGTGACAAATACTTCTACCATACTCGCGAGGGGAGTGCGAATCAGCGCGTTTTCGGCCTTCGGGGCTTGGCCGAGCCGCGAGCGCGCTTTTTCATGGGAGACCAGGCATAGCGCTTCATATCGATTCTCCGGCCGCCAATCTCAACGCCCTCCGTTTCAAGCAGCCGGCGCTGCAGGCTGGCATGAGGTTCGGCAATCAGCAGCTTCCCGCCCGCGCCGACGACGCGGTGCCAGGGGATACCGCGTCCGCTGGGGCAGGCCGCCATCGCGTAGCCCGCAGCTCGCGCTCCCCCGCGAAGCCGCAACGCCTTGGCGACCTCTCCATAAGTGGTCACCCGGCCGCGAGGGATCTTCTTGACGACACGATACACGGGATCCCAGGACATGATTGCTCCTCATTGCTTCAGCACAACTACGACCGTGTCCCCACCCGCCGGCGCGAGGCTTCCTAAATTGCCCCCGCGGCGTCTAATTGGTTTATGGGAAATGTAAGTGTGTTCGCGTTGGCTCCGCTTTTTTTTCACGAGAGCCTTCCCGCAACCGCGTTTCTTCGTCTTCAGCAGTAATAACCGATTGGAAGCAACCTTCCGGCGTCTACAGCATCGTACCATTGACCCTGTAGTGGACGGTACATACACTACGGTACCTCAGCAGGAGAAGGAGAGAGTCCGTGGCTTTTGTCCGGCGCAAAGGCAACACGTACTTCCTGGTGCACAACGTCCGCCGTCTAGGCAAGATCCAGCAGCTTCACCTGGCGCGGTTGGGAGAACGGCCGCGCATAACCGACGACGTGGTCCGCAAGGTATCGCGGAACCATCCGTTTCTCGATCTGGACTGGTCGCGCTTACGCGAAGAGGTGAACGGCAGAGTGGAGCTGTTCGATACCCGATCGCCGTACGTGCAAAACTTAATGCACTCACTCCGGAATTTGAACCTGGACCTGGCCGATCTGTCGCCGCCGTTGCTGGCGCTGGCAGACCGGGCCAACTCGAGCCGTGAACTGGTCACGCAACTCAGGTTGCTGCGTTCGACACTCGACGTGAAACTCGATCAATTCGAGCGGTCAGGAACGCGCAATCTAGAGGGCGGAAGAAGGTTCCGGTAGGGGGGATGACCATGGGCGCCCGAGCGTTACAACTGAACCCGAACTTGCGCAGTGTGGAGTCGCGGGATTTCGAGGGTGGGCTGCGCCGCAAGATCGTGGGGCAGGACGAAGCGGTGCAGGCGGTGGTGGATTTGTATCAGGTGTTTCGCGCCGGGCTCAACTCGCCAGGGCGTCCCGTAGGCAACTTGCTGTTCCTCGGGCCCACCGGAGCGGGGAAAACGCGCGTCGTCGAAGCGACGGCCGAAGTGCTGTTCGGTGATCCGCGCGCGGTGATCAAGATCGATTGCGCTGAGTTCCAGCATTCGCACGAGATTGCGAAACTGATTGGCTCGCCTCCGGGATACCTCGGGCACCGCGAGACGCATCCGCTGATCACGCAGGAGGCGCTCGCGCAATATCACACGGAGAAGCTGAAGATCAGCTTCCTGCTGTTTGACGAAATCGAAAAGGCGTCCGACGCCCTGTGGCAATTGCTGCTGGGGATTCTGGACAAGGCGACGCTCACGCTCGGCGACAATCGCCGCGTCGATTTGTCGCAGACGATGATCTTCATGACGTCGAACCTGGGCGGCGGCGAGATCACGGAGCTGATGACGGGCGGCATGGGGTTTGCTCCCACAGTTCCGGCGGATGCGCGCCCGCGATTGGACGAAAAGGTTGAGAAGTCGGCGACCGAGGCGGCCAAGCGGAAATTCGCGCCGGAGTTCATGAACCGCATCGACAAGACGGTGGTGTTTCACCCTCTGCGTTCCGAGCAGCTCGAACAAATCCTGGAGATCGAGCTAGGAATGGTCCAGCAGCGCGTGCTCGAAACCGCAAAAGGCCGGTTCCTGTTCCGCGTGACCCAGCCGGCCAAGGATTTCCTGCTGCGCGAAGGGACCGACATGAAATATGGCGCGCGCCACCTGAAGCGCGCGATCGAACGGCATCTCGTCTACCCGCTCGCGAGTCTTCTGGCGACCGAGCAGGTCTGCCTGGGCGACGTCGTTTCGATCGACTGGGATGGTGGGGAGAACAGTCTGACCTTCATCAAGGAAGCGGAAGGCGCGCTTCTGCCGGTGGCTTCACCGGCGCCTGAGGTATCCGCGGAAGCCGCCGTGGCCATTCCCGACGGGCGCCAGCTTTCTTACCCAGTGCCGACGACGGCGGTGGCGGAGAGCAGGCCGACTTCGCGAGTGTCTCCCGCACCGATGAACCGCGGGAAGCGCTAAGCGGGCAACTTCGAAGATAAGTCCTTCTAAAAACGCCCACCCTTCCAGCTAGGAAGGGTGGGCGTTTTTTTATTTCCAATTTAGACAGAGGCCTAACATCGCCGTCGCTAGTCCGCCGAGGCAGGCACTGCCTGTTTCGACGTCCGCGCATTCGCCACCTGCTCAAGGCCTTCGAGCAAGTCCTCGACGAGGTCGTCGGAAGCCTCGCAACCGGGAGAAAGGCGAAGCAGGGAATCGGACAGCCCGAGTTCCGCGCGCGCCTCCGCCGGAATAGACGCATGGGTCATGGTTGCGGGATGGCAGATCAGGGCTTTAACTCCGCCGAGGCTTTCGCCCAGCGCGAAAAAGCGGCGAGAGGATGCGAACGCGACGACTTCGTCCATGTTGCCCTTGAGTTCAAACGACACCATTCCACCGAAGCCGGTCATCTGCTTACGCGCGACATCGTGCCCCGGATGGCTCGCCAGGCCGGGGAAGTAGACGCGAGTTACCAGAGGATGGCCGTCCAGCGCATTCGCGATGGCGATGGCATTTTCCTCGTGGCGCTGCATTCTCAGTTCGAGGGTCTTGATGCCTCGCAGTGTCAGCCAGCAATCGAAAGGCGAGGGAACGGCGCCGGTGGCGTTCTGCAGGAACTTGATCGGTTCGAAGACGGCGGCGTCTTTTGCCAGCGCCGCGCCCTGAATCGTGTCCGAGTGGCCGGCGAGGTACTTGGTGACGCTATGCACCACGATGTCCGCGCCCAGCTCGAACGGTTGCTGGAAGCAGGGCGTGGCAAACGTGTTGTCGACGACGACGAGCGCTTTGCTCGCGTGCGCCAGCTTGCTGATCTCCGCGATGTCGTTTATCTGCAGCCGCGGATTGGTGGGTGACTCGATCCAGACGAGGCGGGTCTTTTTGCTGATCGTCGCTTCCACCGCTTTCAGGTCGCTCGTGTCGATCTGCCGGATAACGATCCCGAATGGCTGATACACCTTGTTCAGGATGCGGTACGTGCCGCCATAAACGTCGAGCGGGATGATGATTTCGTCGCCCGGCCGAAGGTACGCCTGCAGGATCGCGTTTTCCGCCGCGAGTCCTGAAGCGAAAGCCGCGGCGTACTGGACGCCTTCGAGAGCCGCCAGAACCTCTTCGAGGCGCTGCCGCGTGGGGTTGTTCGTGCGCGAGTAGCTGAAGCCCTTGTCCTGCCCGGGGGCTTCCTGCTCGTAAGTGGACGTCTGGAAGATCGGGGCGACAAGCGCGCCGGTTTCGGGTTCCGAAGGCTGGCCCGCGTGGATGGTCTTTGTTGCAAATCTCATGGTGTTACTCCCTTTTGTGCGCTCCGCGCCTGCTGGCCTGCGGATGAGGCAGAGCCTTGGGGCCTGGATGCGCTAAATTGGACGACCGGCATCCGGCGCAAATCGCTCCGGTTGCAGGAGGCCGTTTGACTTCAGTTTGGGAGTTGAATCTTCAATGACCGGGTTCCGGTCAACTGAGGATCTTATCTCTCCCCACTGGGCAGGAATTAGCACCTTGGCAATTGCAGCCAGGTTGCTGTGGCGTCAGCGGGCCTGTCCCCTCAGCCACTCTGGATAAGCGCTGCCGTAAAGCAGCATCGAAAAGCTATCAAAAACCCCTGATATATGTCAAGAACATCGCGGAAGCGGGGAAGCCGGGGGCCAAGGCGTGAATGAGTGACGGTCAGGAGGTGGCGCGTGAGCGCCAAAGGCGCTCGCACCGTTCATCCAGCGCTGCGGTGACCTTATTTCGCGTCTTTGCTGTCAGGGAGCGGGGGAGGGGCTGGCATCTTCGCCAGCTTGTCCTG
>JBEKTG010000111.1:0-8885 GCA_049516275.1 Candidatus Acidiferrales bacterium | reverse complement strand
TTATTACTATCTCGACGCGACGCCGACGAGTTCGTACCTGAAATTCCTCTACAAGTATCCGCACGCGGCGTTTCCCTACTCCCAACTTGTCGACGAGAACAAGAGGCGCACGCGTCTCGATCCCGAATACGAGTTGATCGATACCGGAGTTTTCAACGAAAGCCGCTATTTCGATGTGTTTGTGGAATACGCGAAGTTCGACTGCGAAGACATCGCCGTTCGCATCACGGCGTGGAACCGGGGCCCCGAGCCGGCAACACTGCACCTGCTGCCGACGCTGTGGTTTCGCAACCGCTGGGACTGGGGCGATCCCTACGATATGCCGCAAGCCTTCCGCGTCGAAGGTCCGGCGGGGACGGCGGTGCTGGGGGCGACCGATTATCGCTACGGGAAGCGCTGGCTGCTGTTCGAAGGATCGCCGGAGCTACTTTTCACCGAAAATCAAACGAATGCCGAGCGCCTCTACCGGACGCCGAACCGCACGCCCTACGTAAAGGATTCGTTTCATCGCTACATTGTGAACGGCGAGCGCGAGGCGGTGAATCCCGCGCTCCAAGGGACCAAGGCCGCGGCGCACTATGTGGCGCAAGTGGCGCCCGGGCAGAGTTGGACGTTGCGATGCAGGTTCACGGATCAGAATCTCGCGGACAATCAACAGGCCTCGGCGAAAACATTTTTCGGCGCGGACTTCGAAGACGTCTTCGCGAAGCGTCTGCAGGAAGCCGACGAATTTTACGCGGAGCGCGCCGGCGAGGGAGTGACCGAGGATGCGCGCCTGGTGCAGAGGCAGGCCTTCGCGGGACTCCTCTGGGGCAAGCAGAGCTATCACTACGACGTGCAGCGCTGGCTCGATGGCGATTCGACGCAGCCGAAGCCCGATCCGAACAGGAAGTTCGGGCGTAATCACGACTGGAACAGCCTGTACAACTCCGACGTAATCTCCATGCCGGACAAATGGGAATACCCGTGGTACGCCGCGTGGGACCTGGCGTTCCACTGCGTGGCGATGGCGCTCATCGACCCCGAATACGCGAAGGAGCAGCTGGTTCTCTTTTTACGCGAGTGGTACATGCACTCGAATGGGGAATTGCCCGCCTACGAGTGGAATTTTTCGGATGTGAACCCTCCGGTGCACGCCTGGGCGGCTTGGCGCGTGTACAAAATCTCGGCGCGCGTTTCCGGCCAGGAGGACCGCAAATTCCTCGTGCGCGTGTTTCACAAGCTGCTGATGAATTTTACGTGGTGGGTGAACCGGAAGGACGTCCAGGGAAAAAACGTCTTCCAGGGCGGCTTTCTGGGGCTCGACAATATCGGCGTGTTTGACCGCTCGACTCCGCTGAGTCCCGGCAACTTCATCGAGCAGTCCGACGGCACCAGCTGGATGGCCATGTACTGCCTGGACATGCTTTCGATCGCCATCGAACTCTCGCGGGAGGACAGCGCCTACGAAGACGTGGCCAGCAAGTTCTTCGAACATTTCGTCAATATTTCACGGGCGATGAACGACATGGGCGGCGAGGGCCTCGGGCTGTGGAGCGAGAAGGACGGCTTTTACTACGACGTGCTGCACACTTCCGACGCGCAGCATATTCCCATGCGGGTGCGCTCGATGGTCGGGCTGATTCCCCTGTTTGCCGCGGAGTCGTTCGAACCGGAAGATTACGGGAAGCTCACCGGGTTCCGCAAGCGCATGCAATGGTTCCTCGATCACAATCCCGACGTGCCCAACCACGTCGATATGAGCCGGAAGTCGGAGCACGGCACGCGCCTGCTGCTAACCATCGCGAACCGCAAGAAACTCGAGCGGATCTACCGCTACCTGCTCGATGAAAACGAATTTCTGTCGCCGCACGGCGTGCGGGCGCTCTCGAAATTCCATGCGGCGAATCCGTTCATGCTGCACGTGGACGGGCAAACGCACTCGGTGGATTACGAGCCGGGCGAATCGACCAGCGACTTGTTCGGCGGAAACTCCAACTGGCGGGGCCCGGTGTGGTTCCCGATGAATATTTTATTGATTGAGTCTCTGCAGAGGATTCATCACTACTACGGGGATGACTTCAAGGTGGAGTGCCCGGTGGGGTCGGGGAAACAACTGACGCTGTGGGAAGCGGCGCGGGAAGTTTCGCGCCGGCTGAGCCATATTTTTCTGCGGCGCGATGGGAAACGGCCGGTGTATGGCGACACGGCCATGTTTCAGGACGATCCGCACTGGCGCGATCTTGTCTTGTTCTATGAGTATTTCCACGGGGAGACGGGTGCGGGGCTTGGCGCGAGTCATCAGACGGGGTGGACGGCGCTTGTGGCGAAGCTGATCGAGCAGAGCGGGGAGTAGCGCCAGGGGATGACGCGGCGCTGAGCGTTTGTACTGCGCCAATCGGGAGATTGGCGTTCCCGGGATTACAACCGAAACAGCAAAAGCGAAGATCCCTTCGTCGCTTCGCTCATCGGGATTACAACGAAGAGCGGGCGTCGCTTAATGCCAGCCCTGGCGTTCGCGCAGCGCGGTGACGTGGGCGACGTGGTGGCGTCCGTGCCATCCATAGAGCGCGAGGTTCTGATCGAGCCGCATCAGGCCGAGTTCGGGATGGCGGAAGGTGCGCTCCCAGTCCGAAGGCGCGAGGGAACGGAGCAGCAGAACCCAGCGCCTGTGCAGATTGTCGAGGAGCGCGAGCGACGGCTCGATGGGCGAGCTCTTCGCATCTGCGAGTTCGGCCCAGCGCGCTTCGTCATAGGGCTTGATGGTGGGTTCTTCTTCGGTCAGCGCGAGGCGGCAGCGCATATAAGAATTCATGTGGCTGTCCGGCAGGTGATGCACGAGTTGCCGGACGGTCCAGCCGCCCGGGCGATAGGGCGTATCCAGTTGCCCGGCGTTCAGACCAGCCACGGCGGCGCTTAGACGAGCCGGGGCTTCGGCAATCGCGTCGATATGGGCCGCGCGCTCCTCTTCGTTTAAGCGCTCGGGGCGCTTGAAGCGTCCGATGGGATAGCGCAGGTCGGTTTCCATGAGCCACTTCCTCGCGGGAAATCCCTCAAAAATTCAACTGCCCGGTTCTGCTTCCTTGGAGAACGGGGCGGTCGCTTTCGCGGTTTCGTAGAGCGGCGAAAGTTCGCGCAGGCGTTTGACCGTCTCGATCACGCGGGCGGCGACGTAGTCGACTTCTTCCTCGGTGTTGAAGCGGCCGAGGCCGAAGCGGATGGAACTGTGGGCCAGGTCGTCGCTTACGCCCAGGGCGCGGAGCACGTAGCTCGGTTCGATCGCCGCGGAGGTGCAGGCGGATCCGCTGGAGACGGCTACGTCGTTGATCCCCATCAGCAGCGATTCGCCTTCGACATAAGCGAAGCTGATGTTCAGATTGTTCGGAAGGCGATGCGTGAGCGAACCGTTGATCGCGGTGTTGTCGAGGCCGCTCTCGAGGGCGTTTTCCAGCTTGTCCCGCATTTGCCCCAGCCGCGCCCCTTCCGCCGCCATTTCTTTCTGGCAAAGCTCGCAGGCCTTGCCGAAGCCGACGATTCCGGGAACGTTGAGCGTGCCGGAGCGCATGCCGCGTTCGTGGCCGCCGCCATCGATCATCGGGGAAAGCTGCACGCGAGGGTTCTTGCGTCGCACGTACAGAGCGCCTACGCCTTTGGGCCCGTAGAGCTTGTGGGCGGAGATCGAGAGAAGGTCGATGGCGTCCTTTTGCACGTCCACGGGAATTTTTCCGATGGCCTGCACCGCGTCGACGTGGAAGAGCACGTTGCGCTTCTTCGCGATCTTGCCAATCTGTTCGATGGGCTGGATGACGCCGATTTCGTTGTTGGCGTACATGATCGAGATAAGAATCGTTTTCGGCGTGATGGCCTTGGAGAGATCGTCGGGATCGATCAATCCATCGCGATCCACCGGGAGGTAGGTGATTTCGTAGCCGGAACTTTCCAGGCGCTTGCAGGAGTCGAGCACGGCTTTGTGCTCGGTGACCTGCGTGATGATGTGATTGCCCTTGGGCCGTTGCGTTTCCGCGACGCCCTTGATGGCGAGGTTGTCCGATTCCGTGGCGCCGCTGGTGAAAACGATTTCCTTGGGATGGGCATTGATCAGCCGCGCGACTTGCGCGCGCGCGTTTTCCACCGCTTCCTCGGCGCGCCAACCGAATTCGTGGTTGCGGCTCGCGGCGTTCCCGAACTTCTCGGTGAAGTACGGGAGCATCGCCTCCAGCACGCGCGGATCCACCGGTGTGGTGGCGTGATTGTCGAAATAAACGGGCAGCTTGACGGCCATAATCGGTTCCGATAGATCCCGGGTCGCAGTTACCATTTTAGACTTCGCCACCGAGGGCGTCCAGCAATCGCAAATTTGTATGGGTCGGTTTCCGGAATCCGACTACTCGGGAGAATTCAAACGGCTAATTGAGATGACTCTGGCCGGCTGTCCGAGAAGGGAAGTTGGTCGCGCCGATCTCCCGGGATTTGCGGTGGTTCGTTGTGGTTTGTCCGTTGAGGGAATCCTTCAGTATCGGCGCGACGAGCATCGCGACGACGGCTGCGAGAACCAGCCATAGTATGAATACAACAATGATGATCGTGAGGATCAGAGGATTTGGCCTCAAACTGCGGGTCGGAGCTAGTTACAGGAAAAAGTATCGGGGCGGGGAACGGCCAAGTCGTTGCTTTCCGGCAATGTGTGCTATCACTCAGAAATTCGCGTATCCAATTTGCCGCACATGCTTCCCAAATCACTATCCCGGCTGAGAACAACGCGGGTCGCGAGCCGTGCCGGGCGCTTAAACGCTGTGTTAAAGTAGGCTCCCGGCAAATGGGCACCCCTAAGAGCATTGGACGTTACGAGATTATCGAAGAACTGGGTCATGGCGCGATGGGCACTGTGTATCGCGCCAAAGACCCGGCCATGGATCGCGTGGTCGCGCTGAAAACGATCATCGCCGTGGCGCTCTCCAGCCAGCAGGGAACCGAGTTCCGGGAACGCTTCTACCGCGAAGCAAGGGCGGCGGGAAAGCTGGCTCACCCTGGAATTGTTCCGGTGTTCGACGTGGGCGAGCACGAAGGCCTGCCGTTTCTGGTGATGGAATTCATCGACGGGCGCACGCTCGACGACGCGGCCAAATCGGGCGAGCGGCTTACCCTTGAACGCGTCTGCGAAATCGGGCAGCAGACCGCCGAGGCCCTGGGCTACGCGCACCGCAACGGTGTGGTGCATCGCGACATCAAACCGGCCAACATTCTGCTTACTTCCGTTGCGAAATACGGGATCGAACGGCCGAAGATCACCGATTTTGGCGTCGCCAAGCTGGCGGCGGGTTCGACGACCATGTCCGGGCAGATGCTGGGAACACCCGCATTCATGCCTCCCGAGCAATTCACGGGCGCGGCCGTGGACGGACGGGCCGATATTTTTTCGCTCGGCGTGGTTCTGTACTGGCTGGCCACGGGGGAGCAGCCGTTCCCGGGCGAATCGCTCACCGCGGTTTCTTACAAAGTGGTGCACACCGAGCCGGTGCCTCCTTCCAAGATGAATCCTTCTGTGCCGCCTGCGCTGGAGGCGGTCATCCTGAAATGCCTGGCAAAAGCGCCCGCGGCGAGATACCAGACCGGCGAAGAGCTGGCGCGGGAGCTGGGTAGTTTGCGCGGCGGAACGAACTCAGCCTCCTTGCAGCGAACCGCGATGCGCCTGCCGCTGCCTGGCGAGACGGATGCGACGCTGGACTCTCACCCGGGGACTGCTCCGTACGGCGCGGCAGTCAGCACGGCCGTGGGTACGGTAGTGCTGCCGGCGCAGCAGACCGCGACACCGGCGGTTGCCGCGAAGGCGCCGAATCGGAGCGCGCTTGCGGCGCTCGTGGTGTTTGTGGCGATCGCACTGATCGCAGGCGGCTGGTACTTTGTGCGCGGACGCCATCAGGCGGCGAACGAGCCGTCGACAGCTTCGACTTCGCCAACCTCCTCCGTCGCGCCGAACGTGGCACAACCAGCGACGCCGGCGCCCGTGTCGGTGGCGCCAAGTACACCGCCTAAGTCGGCGGCAGTTGCAGCACCGAAGCCACCGTCTGCGTCAGCCGCGCAGCCGAACCCGGCGAAGGTTTCCTCAAATGCGGCAGCGACTCACCCTGCGGACCCTGTGGCGACGGCCGTGGACTTCGATCCGAAATCGCTCGACACCAATGCGAACGCCAAGCTCAAAATCGATCCACCCCGCGTGCCGGATACCGTGCAATTCACGGTGGAAATGAACGGAAAGAAGTATTACGAGTGGAGCGGCGGGGGAAATAAGTCCGAATATCAGAATTTATTTGTGCCGCCGGGCGTGCAGGAATTTCGCGTGACCGGGCGGAGCGACGGCGCGGAGGTTGCGTCGAACATCGTGAGCACCGAGTTCAAGGCGAAAAAGCGCAAAACGCTGAAGATCGAATTGCGCAACAAGAAGCCTACCAAAGGCGAAGCCGTGGCGCCGCTCTCCTCCGACAGCCAGCTTTTTGTCACCCTGAAGTAGCTGCAACCCGCTTCAAGTCAGTTGCTTCCGTTGAAATCCCACTCTGGTGACGGCCGTCACGTCCGCGCGTGACACCTGCTACAGCTTTGCCCGGCGCTCGAAGCCATAATTTTTGTGTCACGGGGGAACGTGGCGGGAGGCAACACCATGCTGAGTGCGAAGATGGATTTGTTCGGCGGGGTGGCTTGGCAGGGAAGTGGAGGGAGCGCGATTCGCGTGCCTACCCGCGCGGAAGCGCAGGATACCGTCCTCCACGCGTTGCTTGAGACACCTCTGCGCGAGCAGCACCGGAACCCTTTGGATTGGCTGGTTTCGCTTCTGGTACACGCCTTGGTGCTGGCGGCTTTGATTGTGGCTCCCTTGTTGTTTACGCAGGTGATCGATGTGCGCGACTTGCAGCTGACGTATCTGGTCACTCCGTCTCCCCCGGCGCCTCCTTCCCCGCCGCCGGCCGCGCCCGCGGTCCAGAAGCTGGCGCCGCGAAAGGTAGCTCCACTGGTGCCTTCCAGGCTTGTGGCGCCGTCCGTGATTCCGCGTCAAATTGCCATGCTGCATGAACCGCCCGCAGCCCCCGATATGAGCGGTGGCGTGATTGGCGGAATCCCGGGCGGGGAGACCGGTGGAGTTCTGGGTGGGATTATCGGTGGAACGCCGATGCCGCCGCCGGTCGCTGTGCCCGTTCAGGAGAAGAAGGCGAGAGAAATCCTGCGTCCCGGCGGCGACGTGAAGCTGCCGCAGAAAATATACGCCCCGCCGCCGATGTACCCGGCGCTGGCGAAGGTGGCGCATGTCCAGGGCGCCGTGCTGATCGACGCCGTGATCGACGAGCAAGGCAACATCGTGAATGCGAAGGTGGTGGAAGGTCCCGCGTTGCTGGTGCCGGAAGCGATGCGCACCGTCATGCTGTGGAAGTACGAGCCGACGTACCTGAACGGCGTTCCGTATCCGATACGGATGACGATCACCGTTAATTTTTCATTTGCGTCGTAAGGAGCGGCGCGAAAGCCCGGTCCGATGAGACGGAAAGATGCCGTACCGTCGAGTTAGGGCTGACGCGCCCAGTTTGCGGCGCCACGCGCCATGAGAAGTGAGGAAACGCAAGCTTAGTCGAGACGCGGGTCAGCCAGCCTGAGTTGTTACCATCTCTGTTTTAGCTTGATCAGACACTTGACCGGGCAATTGATCAGAAAATTGTTTAGCCAGCACCTCGCGATAGAAAGCCAGAGTCCGGTCCGTCAGTTTCTCGCGGGTGTAGTGCTCTAGAAACCTTTCTCTGCCGGCCTTCCCAAAGGTTTCCCGTTTCGCCGGATCGGCCAGCAGGCCGGCCAGAGCCGCTCGCAGGCTTTCAGGATCCCCGGGTTCCGCCAGCAGGCCGGTGACGCCTTCCGCGATCACTTCTTTCATTCCGCCCACGCGGCAACCGACCACCGGCTTGCCGAACATCATGGCTTCCACGAAGACCAATCCGAAGGACTCATACCGGGAGGGGCCCACAAAAATTTCGCACTGGGCAAGATATCGCTCGATTTCGGAGTCCGAGACTTTGCCCGGGAAAATCACCCGGTCACGAAACGGGGCGCGCGCATGGCGGGCGAAGAAACGGCTCGAAAGAGTGCTGCCGTCCGCCCGGGGCCGGTCTTCGCCCACCAGGATGAACCGGGCGCGTTTGAACTCCTGGCACAGAGAGGGAATCACCTGCAGCAGCACGTCGATGCCCTTGCGGTCTTCGAAGCGGCCGGTAAACAGAACGTCTACATAGCGGCCATTGGTTTTGAAACTCTTCCCCGCCGAGCGGTCGTGCATGCCGATGGGCGTGATGGACAAACGATCGGGCGCAAAGTCCATATCGTAGAGGCTGCGCATGGTATCGACGATAGCTCCGCTGATGGCGCGGACCGCGGTGGCGCGCTCCATCACCGCCTTCTCGCCCGCGATGATGGCGTCGTACACCTGTCGCTGCGCCTCCGAACCATCGACCCATCCGGGATTTGTTTCCAATGCCAGTTTGAGAGGCGTTTCGAGACTCGTGACGCTGACAAACGCGCCGTCAAGAACAGTAGCCAGCCCTTCCGCATCCCAGATGGGGCCTTCGACGATATCGACGGGATGGGTCTCGTTTATTCGCCGAACCTCGCGGAGCAGGCGCGCCGACCTCCTCCACAGCGGCTCCGGGAACTTCAATCCCTGGGGAGCAGGCGGCTCTTCGCGGTCTTCCGCCAGGCGATGGACCCAGACGTTCTCTTCGAAATCGACCGTATTGTGACTGCTGAGACTTTTCGTCAGAACGTGGACGCTGTGTCCGCGCTCTGCGAGCCCGCAAGCCAGCTCATAGGTCAGCCGGCCAATGCCGCCCACGATCGCGGGCGGGTATTCCTGGCTCAGCAGGCAGATGGTCAGC
>JBEKTG010000110.1:0-9047 GCA_049516275.1 Candidatus Acidiferrales bacterium | reverse complement strand
TCCTCCAGATCGCCGCTTCATCTAGCTGTTAGTCAACGCTTGTTTGTCCAACTTGGAGATGAATCATGAAAGCAATCGTTGTCCACGAATATGGCGGACCCGAAGTGCTGAAGCTCGAGGACTACCCAGACCCGGTCCCAGGTCCGGGCGAGGTGCTGGTGCGGGTCGCCGCCGCCAGCGTGAATCCGATCGACTACAAACGCCGTGCTGGGTTGACGAAAGACTTCTATCCCCTCACGTTTCCGGGACTGATAGGAGTCGACGTCTCGGGGACCGTGGCCAAGCTTGGGCCGGGGGCCGAAGGCTTCTCAATCGGCGACAAGGTCTTCGCCATGGCGGACAATACCTATGCGGAACTCTGCGTGGTGAAAGCTGAGGTCTTGGCGAAAGTTCCCACGGGGCTCGACTTGATCCAGGCGGCGGCTCTGCCCTTGGTGACGGTCACCGGCAACCAGCTGCTTGCTGCCACAGAAATCAAAGCCGGCCAGACAGTCCTTGGCTTAGGTGCCGCGGGGAATGTAGGGCGTTCGGCGGTATTCACGGCCAAGCAACGTGGGGCGACTGTGATCGCGGGGGTTTTGAAGAGGCAGATGGATGACGCTAAGACTGTTGGCGCGGACCGGCTGGTCGCAACCGACGACGATACCGCGATTGTGAATCTTCCGCCGCTCGATGCGGTGGCGGATGCGGTCGGCGGAAGAACCGCCGAGAAGCTGATCGCCAGGGTGAAGCCGGGAGGAGTGTATTCGTCGGTTGTCGACGTGCCGCAGAACACGGCGCAGTACCCGTCTGTGAAGGTGGTGCACGTATTCTCGAAATTCGACAGGAAGACGCTGGAGTTCATGGGCGAAGCGGTACGAGACGGCAAGCTGATAATCCCGATCAGCCAGAAACTGCCACTCAGTGAAGCGGCCAAGGCTCACGCTCTGGCCGAAAAGGGCGCCAGCGGCAAGATTCTGTTGGTGGCCTGAACTGCTATGTAGAGTACGGCGATTCGCATGTCACGCGCGTTGGCACCGAGGAGGCTGCGGTTCAACGCTTCTCGTAGGGGTGGAAGATGTAGTCTTTCGCCTTCACGGCCGTATGGCAGGAGTTTCCGCAGTCAACGGGGCTGGGATCGACCGTGAACTTGTCCGATGCCGCGTCGTAATTGAACAGCGCGTATCCCCATCCGCCGGTTTTCGGAAATTTCTTGCTGTTCTTTTCCATGACGAAAGCCTGGGTAAAGACGTCCGGCACGTCCACAACGAAGGGGGCCTCCGTGCTCTTCTTGGGCTTCCACTGGAGCTTGACGATCCTGGAGCCATCCGGGAAAGGCTGGCCGTTGCCGGGAACGCCGGCCTTGTACGCACGGATCATGGCCGGGTTGCCGACGATCACCTTGAGCACCTCGTCGGTCCGAGCGGAAGAGACTGTGGCCCAGTCTTCGTATCCCCTGAAGTCGGAGAACGCGATACCGCCGGGCGATTTCAGCGAGTACTTGTCCTGCGCGTAAGCGGCCGCGGCGCCGAGAACGGCGAGCGTTGCCGTGGCTATGGCGATCGTGAACTTGCTTTTGCGCTCCATGGCTGATCCTTTCTTGATTCTTCTCAGTTGGTGGTGTTCACCGGTCTTAACCGGCACTGACCGGGATTTCAATTGGCAAGAGTAACTCTAAAACGCGTTTTTTACTCTCGCATCAAAGTTCTGGATCGGAGTTCTGGATCAGAGTCCAGCCAGTAACTGGCCGGCGAGCCAGTAGTCCACGCTGAACTTTCCCGGACCGGAGCAGATCAGCCAGATAAAGGAGAGCACGTAGAGGACTTCCGGAAGGTAGAGGAAATCGTCGAGCCAGTTCAGCGGCGAAAGTCCTTTTGGCATGGCGGAAAGTTTGGTGGTCAGGATGGCGACGAGCATATCGACCGATAAAGCTATGCAGGCCGGGATCGAAAGAAGGCCCACGGCCAGCAAGGATCCGCCGACGAACTCGACAGTCGACACGAAATAAGCCGTCTGGCGGGGAAACGGGACTTTGGCCTTGACGAGCGTTTCGTACATCGTTTGCTTGCTGGCGGCGACAAACAATTTATTTGCCCCGGAGATGGCAAAGAAGAGCCCGATCGAAACGCGTACCAGCAGGATGGCGTACGGTTCCCAATTGCTGCCGCCCTGCAGCGCAAACTGGACCAAGCGTCTCCAATCCATCTTTTGTCCCTCCATGGGAGGATTTGCTGTACTGGCTGCAAACCTTAAATGGCCGTGTCGTTAGCACGTCTCGAGATTATGTGTCCATCCGTTCGACCCATCGAGCGCGCGATGCGGGAGCCGGGAATGGATCCGCAAAGTACTGCGTTTCCCGCGCCACCTTGTCGCCGCTGAACTCCATGATGCTCACGGTGTAGGACGGCTTGCCGTCATATGTCAGGATATATTCGGTGACCCAAAGATCACCGCCGCCAACGATTCGCCGGATGGTAAACCGCTTTTTGCTCGGCTGACTGGCGCGCTGGCCCTGTATGTTGCGCCGGCCGCGGGTTCGCTCGCCGGACTGCGGGTATTCCAGCACCGCATCCTCGTGATATATGAGGTGCTCCGTTTCAAAATCGCTGGCATCGGACGCCGCCCAATGCCGATCGAGCGCCGCACGGATCTCCCGATCGCGCACTCCAGAATGCTGGTCCGTGTTTTGTGGATCGTTCATCTTGAGCCTTCCATTTGACGAGAGGCTGAATGCTTTCGCGGAATCGGAGCGTACGACTCAGCGTACGACTCGTTTAATAGCGCTGTTTCTCCGATCACCCAGAGTCTACACCGCGTCGAAGCGTCTAAGGAATCGGATGACCGTCCTATACTGGGCCAGTTCTCGGATACCCAATCAAGTAGGTTACCGGCAGTCTTGGGAATGCGCCGCGAAGTTCGCCTGCTTGCCAGCGATATTCGGTTGAGGTCAGCTTGTTCGTCATCTCCCGCAACTCCACGGGTTTATATGTGCGAAGGCACGACACCACTCCATCGAACAGCAATACGAGCGGAATGATCGGAAAGACATACGTGTAAAACAGGCGCGACCAGCGGAACGGACGGACAAAAGGAGTGAAGAAGAACGGCGTGAAGGACCAGAGCACCATGAAGAGAATCGCTGACGGCGTACGTCTCGTGATTTCAAATATGCCGATCCCTTGCCTGGCATTTACAGCGCTTTGAATTATGTTTCGCGCCTCGTCGAAAGGGAAATGGTGGAACGATGTAAACATTGTGCGAAATCCGCAGAGTTCAGGGGGTATGTCTCTGGCGTCAACCGAGCCGCGGTAGAAACGAATTGGAATCTCAGAACGAGGCTGTGCATTTCCGGACGCCCTGGGATTGGGGTACTTATCCGTGAGGGAAACATGGAAGTCTGTGGCGCCGCATTTGAGTCGTTGAGCGAGATGGAACCACGGCCCTCCACCACCGGAGCACAGATCGACAATCGAGGGGTTCTCCGAGGAATCAAGAGCGCATTGAAGCAGCGGGGCGGTGGAAGCGTACGCCTTCGAGACATTGAGACCGTACTGAAGCGTGTCCATGATGTTATTTCGAAGGAATGCTGGAAACCACGGCTGTTCGTGGAGTTCGATGAACTGTATGCGATGCATATCAATCCGCCGGGCGAAGAGACGGCGCGCCGGCTAACAGCCGTAGATTTCCTGGATTCTCCCAGCGCCGTCGGGCACAACGACATCCCGCCGCCAAATCGGCGGCGGATCGCCAGTATACCTTTCGGCACTTGAATCCAGACTGTGAAATTCCCGGTTCAGGTCGTTTAGTCCCGGGCGCAATTCACCGTTCCATCCGGGCTGGTGTAGCGGTGCTCTCCTGAAGGACATGGTGCGGCCTGACCTTGCCGGCCCTGGTCGCCAGTCTGTCCCTGCCGGCCCTGATCTCCGTCTCGGCCCTGATCTCCGTTCTGACCCCGATCTCCGTCCCGGCCCTGATCTCCGGACTGGCCCGTCGCGCCTTGTTGTCCAGTCTGTCCTTGCGGTCCGGCTGGTCCTGGCACTGCCGCTGGTGTCACGTTGCAGCCTGCAACAAGTAGCACTAGCAAGAACGCACTCATAACTAGCGATTGCTTCATTTTGATTCTCCTTGTGGCGTGGCTCGCGGTAAGACGCCCGCGGATGACGCTACACAACGAGGATCGTAGCGACGATACACAGGCGGGCGCTGTCCCAATTCGCACAGTTCTACCGAGGCGAGGGGAAGGAGTCCGTGGAGGTCTAGTGGGGTAACCGGAAATGTGGTGGCCTGGTGCTCCAAGCGTCCGGTAACGGTGCTGGTTCGCCGTGGGCAAATCCTGCCAAACATGGTTTACACGGGTGGGATCGCATCGTACAATTCGCCAACTCACGGGCGCGCCACGGCTCACATTTGCGACGCGCAAAGGGGAGACTTCTGTGGCCACTCAGAGTACGGGCTTCGCTGCCGGTATTGAGAAAGATGCGGGCACGACTAACCAGTTCAAGACGTTCCTTAGCCGGTACTTTTATTTCTGCATGTCATTGGCGATGGCGGGGCTGGTGGTGTGGGGATTCAGCCACACGGTCGAGGCCAGCCTGTTCCATGCTAGCCCCCCGCGGCCGCTCATCCTGTGGGTGCACGGCGCCGCCTTCGCGACGTGGGTGATCTTTTTCATCGTGCAGTCGGCACTGGTGCGCGTGCGGAAGGTTAGCGTACACCGCTTTTTGGGCTGGTTTGGAGCGGGGATTGCGACGGCGATGGTGGCGCTGGGCTTCACGGTGGCGGTGGTGATGACGCGCTTCGATACTTTTGTGCTCCATCAGAAGGGCGTGGCTGCGTTCCTGTCGATTCCGTTCACCGACATGATCGTCTTCGGCGTGTGCATCGCGCTGGCTGTTTATTGGAGAAAGAGGCCGGAATACCATCGGCGTCTTGTCTTCATAGCGACCTGCGAGCTGATGGACGCGGCTATCGGCCGATTCGATTTCTGGTTCAACCACAGCCTGTTTTATGTGGGACTGGACCTGCTGATCGCGCTGGGCATGATGCGGGATTGGGTGGTGGATGGACGAGTCCACAAGGTGTATCTGTATGCGCTGCCTCCCATGATCCTCGTGCAGAGTCTTGCGATCTACGCGTGGCGAGTGGATCCGGCGTGGTGGAAGGGGATCACGCAGACAATCCTGGGATTTTGACAGCGAGGGGATTTTGAGGGCGGCGGGCGACTGCTGCGCTCGACATATCCGATGACCGCTGCGTGAATGAGGCGTTGCGTCATTCACGGGGGGGCTCCTGACTGTAGGCGTTGATACGAGCTTTCAAAACCTACTTCAAAGGAGCGCCCTTTTAAAATGCGTAATCAAGAGCTTGCGTGATTTGTTGTCGTGTCGATCTCTGCAACGATGCGATGATGTTGGGGGTCGAAAACGAAATAGTGGCCCGGCTTTTCTGCTGCGACCCCCTCCATGTGTTCCTTAGCCGTCTTAAGGTGATATGGAACTGTTTCTATCCACTCCAAGCTTTGCCCAACAACATCTTTGCAGATGTCTAGACCGTCTGTTGTGGAGTTCATCTGGAGCCTCCTGACTTCTAAATCCTCCCCCTCGCAAGAGAAGAGCGAGTTTCCAATTCAGGCTATCCTTCAAGGAGCTGAACCCGAGCTCTAGTTGACAGCGACGCTTTTGTTGACCAGAACTTTAATCTCAGCCCGACGGTTCTCTTCTCGCCCGGCCGGACTTTCATTCGATGCTGCCGGCCCATACTCACCCATCGCGCCAGGAGCCACAATACGGTGCACCGGTACACCGGCCTGCTGTATCAAGTAAGCGACCACCGCCTTGGCACGGTCCTCGCTCAACTGTTCATTCATCTTGGCTTCGCCACTTGCATCGGTGAAGCCCACGACCTCTATGAGATATCCGCTAAGTGGGACGGCGGTTTGCGCCAATTGCCTGAGTTGTTCCTGATCGTCCGCTGAAATTGTGGAGCTGCTCACCGGGAATTTGACGGTTGCCTGGGACTTCACGTCATAGTCAGTTAGCGCCGTAAAGCGTTTCGTAAACCCCTCGATTTCGTTTATTTTTTGGTCAATCTGTTTTTTGTTGGCCGCAGCGTTCCGCTCATACATTGCGATAAACTTTTTGATCTCTGCAATGTCTTGCGCGTTGCTCTGAATATTCTCGCTGTTGGCTTCGATAGCCTTCATGTTGGCAGCGACTTGCTCCGCGGTGGGGTGCAGTCCAGCCTGGATCATCTCTGAGGTTTCCAAGTCGTCTCCATCGACGGTGATCGTGTCTGCCACAATGCGGCCCCGGTCGTCCGACACTCCGTCGACATCCAGCTTCAATCCCGGTATCAGCACCGTGTCGGCTTTTTCTTCTCTTCCTAAGCCAAACAGCCCCTTATTGTCCTTCGTTCGCGTGTCTCCGGTGAGGACTACGGTAACGTTTCCGTTGGAGGTTCTTACGATCAAATCGTCTCCGGTGCGCGACGTGATTATGCCCTTTGCTTCGGTTTTGTCGCCAGCCGCGCCCACAGCTACCGATCCCAACAAAAACAACGACATCACGGTTACTGCAATCGTCTTAGGGTGCATAGCTACCTCTCTCTTCTCGTTTTGTTGAACTCGCACGGAAATTGCCGATATCCACGAGAGATTTCAACATCCGTCAAAAATGCATGCCACTGCGAAAACTAACAGGGCTTCCTGAAGCCGGCTGCCGGACGAAGGAAGTCCTGAACGACAATGCTCCGTCTGAAGTTCTGATTTGTCAGATAGCCGAAGAAGTAAAGCGTTACTTCAAAATGGGCGGTTACGGCGTTACTCAGTCAAAGGGACAAAATGGAAGCTCGGCCGGGTCGGTAGTGCGGGGTTCCGATTCTTGGAGTCCACGGCTGCCTTGAGAAGGGGTGGAATTACCGCAGCCGGACGATGACCATAGACGCGCAGTCTACTTGTAAGGAGAGCCTTCTCTGCTCGCTCAAGGTACAGGCTTCACTGCCCGTATTGAAAAAGAGGCAGGCACGACGAACCAGCTTAAGACGTGGCTGAGTCGGTACTTCTGTGAGGCGGCCAGAACCTATCCGATGGCTTCTACTTGGCCAGGGGATCGGGCCTCATCTGGACCTTTACTAGCTTGTCGCGGGTGCCTTTGCCGCCTTCTATGTGCCAGGCGGTATACGGGTTGTAACTTGTCCAGAAGCCGCGGCCCTTCCAGCCGGTTTTGGGGTCGTCGATGCGGCCTTGCATGCCCCTCGTGAAGAATCCCATGGGATAGGGGACACGGATCATTACGAATTGGCCGGTTTTCGGAACTAGCGCTTGCAGAGCGCCGGAGTTTACGGCTCCGGTTACCGGAACGTTTTTGCCCAGGCCGAGGGTGCCGTAGCGGTCCACTGCTATCAGGTAGTTCAGATCGGAATTGATTTTCGTTCCGCCCTGAAATGTCGGACCCTGATTCCTATAGAGCGTCCAGCCTTCGGGACAGTGCGGGCCGGTGGCAGTCGGGCCGTTTAGCACCTTGCATTTGCGGCGATCGAACGACGTGACGTAGTCGGTGGTGCGCCAGTTCTGCCAGGCAACACCCTCGGTGTCTACCGCGACGCCGCCTGCGCTCAGGACGGGAGGGTCCTGTCCCGTGGGAGGAAAATAGATTTCCGCGCGGCTTGTTTCGGGAGGATTGGAGCCCAGGTCGATGCGCACCAACTGCCTGTCCTCGAGGCCAATTCCTGAGCACCAGATGCTGCCGTCCACCGGGCTTACAGAAATCGAATAGCAGCTGAAAAATACGCGGTGGTCCTTGGTGGGATCGACGGGTTCGTTCGGTTCCGTCCACGGCTTGGTGATTTTTCCATCACCGTTGGTGTCCACGACTCCGGGAACCCAGCCCTGCGATTGCTCGCTGTTGTGAGTCTTGTCCCAGGCGGCCGTGTCGACCCAGCCTACCGCGCCGGCGGCGCCGAAGAACAGCTTGCCGTCTGCGCCGAAATCGTTGTGGTCGGTGGTGAAGCACGTGTCGACCTCGGAAACATCGCCTTTCTCCGGGTCATATACCGCTACCTGTTTGGTGGACCGTTCGATATGGAAGTACTGGGCGAATTTGTTGCCGGAGTCGGCTTTGCAGAAGTCCGGCGCTTTGGCGCCGCGAATCCTGCTGGCGGTCCATACGCGGCGATACTGGTCGATTGCCGCCGCGCGCGGCTGGGAACTCGAGAGCCAGATATTTTCGTCGCCCCAGTAGGGGGACGTCATGTTCATCGAGCCGGTGGGTTCGGCTTGCGAGGGGATGGTTACTTCGCTCGTTGTGTTTTTTACGGGATCTAGCGAGACCAGCGAGTTGCCGCTGGATTGCACGCCGTAGACGGGGCCGTTCGCATTCACGCTGGGATTGCGGAGGTCGCTGGCCGCTTCATCGTGCAGGTAATTGGATTCCGTGCCCCAATCCCACAGGGTGAGCACAATGTTGCGCTCGACGCCGGCCGGGCGCGGCGGGGCTACGGTGGGATACTCGCCCGCGGCGATGCGGTCACTCCAGTCGGCGAACATGGTGCGCTGCTCCCCGAGTCCCATGTAGGAAGCGCTCATGCCCGCGCCGGCCGGGCCCGATTTCGTGCGGCGATCCCAGGCTTCCAGGCTGTTGTGAAACGGGCCAAGAGCCTTGGTGATTTCAGGAATCTCGCGCGTGGCCGGATCTCCGATTTGATGGCATGTCAGACAGTATTTTACTTTTCCGATAAAATCGTCCGGTGAGAGCTTGCCGCTCGGTATTTTCGCGAGGCTGTACCAGTAATTGGCCGGATAAAACTGCGCTGCCGCACGCGCGTCTGGCGCGATCACGGCTTTCAGGTCCAAATGCTCGCCGGGCTTCGCCGATACGCGGGGCGAATCCACAAGTCCATATCCGCGGACAAAGACCTGGTATGTCGCCGTGGGCAACTGGGGCAGCACGTAGCGGCCGCGATCGTCCGTAACAACGATCTTGACGTACTTGGTGGGCAAGTCAGTGGTCTCGGCGACCACCCAAACTCCGGCTTCGGCGCCCTTCGAGCTTGTGACGGCGCCGCTGATGTAG
>JBEKTG010000109.1:0-10015 GCA_049516275.1 Candidatus Acidiferrales bacterium | reverse complement strand
ATTTCTGAACCGCGAACTTAAACTGAATGAGAATTATGACTTGATGGTTATTCCCGGCGGTCCATTGAGCTTGACGCTTTTTGAATATCTTCCGAAGTTTTCTTGGGCTAGCTGGAAGTGGCTTCGGTTCTTCATGGAAAAACACGGAATCCGGCGGCTCATCCTGATTCAGCATCAAGACTGCGCATGGTACAAAACCATGCCGGCTCACTTGCACGATTCCGCGGAACCTCGCGAGCGCCAGGAGCAGGACCTCGGACGAGTGAAGGCAGCCATGAAGAAAGACTTTCCAAATCTGACCGTCGAACTCTACTACGCCGCGTGGGATGCGACAGATCGGATTACCATAGACTCGATTCCAGATTGAATTCAAACTTGACAGTTTCGCAACGCCGCAGGCCATGCGCGAACGCTCTGATTTTTTCCGCTCAGGAAATCGGCGGGCGTTTCGTGTGCCAATCAGAGTGCTGCTGAAATAAATTCGCCGCGGCAACCACGTCGCGGTCGTTTCGCGCGCGCGCCATGAACTGGATTCCCACCGGCAGCTTCTCCGGCGTAAACCCGCACGGCACGCTGATGGCCGGCAGGCCGCAGAGATTTCCCAGGCCTCCCAGCGGGTCGGCAAAACTCAACCCGGTCTCGAGATTCGTTTCGAGCGTGGTCGCCGCCACCGGCAGCGACGCGGCCATCACCACGTCAAACTCGTCGAACAGCGCATCCACCCGTTTCTGAAATACGCCGCGAATCTGCAGCGCCTGCATGTAATCGGATGCGGAAATCTGCTCGCTCACGTATCCATTGATTTGCCCCAGCGGATCCGCTAGCTCCGCCACTTTTCCGGAATCGAGTAGGGAGCGAAACGCCGCCACGCCCTCCACCGAAACGATGGTGCCTGCGGCGCGATGTCCGGCGCAGGTTTGGCCCACGCGTTGGTCAGCCAGCCGATGCGCGGCGGTGCCGCGTTCGCCGCGGAATACGCAAATGCCGCTTCCTCCGGCGCAAGCGAGCCGCGGTCGAGCGCATCGTGTCCCGCGATCACTTCAAGAACAAGTGCGCAATCATCCGCCGTGCGCGCCATGGATCCGATTTTGTCCTGCGAATACGCCAGCGCCATCGCGCCGTAGCGGCTCACGCGCCCGAACGTCGGCCGCAGCCCGCTGATTCCGCAGAAAGCCGCGGGACAAATGATCGATCCCCAGGTTTCTGTGCCGATGGCAAACGCGCCCAGCCCCGCCGATACAATGGCCGCCGAGCCGCTCGAAGATCCGCAGGTCCAGCAGCCTGCATTCCACGGATTTTTCGCCGCGCCGGTGAGCGACGCCGACGCGAACCTGTAATTCATTCCGCCCGCGAGCTCGATCATCGCGGCCTTGCCGATCAGAATCGCGCCCGCAGCGTTCAGGCGCTCGATCACCGTCGCGTTGTAATCGAACTCCTGGCTCGCGTAGGGCTTCGCGCCCCACGTCGTGGGATAGCCTTTCACCGCGAGCAGGTCTTTGGCCGCGTAGGGAATGCCGTGCAGCGGCCCGCGATAATGTCCCGCTGTGATTTCCTTTTCCGCCGCGCGCGCCTGCTCCAGCGCGAGTTCCCGCGTGATGGTCACGTACGCGCTGAGCTGCGAATTCAGGCGCTCGCTGCGCCCGAGGTAGCTCTCGGTCAGCTCCACCGGCGAAAACTTCTTTTCGCGCAGGTGCTTGCCAAGTTCGCGCAAAGGCAAATACAGAATGTCTTCGCTAAGCATCGAAAGCTCTCTCTCAGTGCGTGGGTGTTCGCCGCGTTTCCGGCGGATCGGGATACAGGCGCAGGACGTTTCCGGGCTGGTCTCCGTTGTCGAGCGGAAACTCGCGCATCTTTTCAAGCGGGGCCTGGCCTTCCGTCACCAGCCGCCGAATCTCCGCCTTTTGCGCCTCCGAAAGGCGTTCGCCGCGCGTGCGCAAGATGGCCTGAATTTTTTCTTCCGCTTCGGCCTGGCTCTCCGGCGAAAGTTTTGCCTGCTGTTGCGCGGCGGGCGCACCGGAGGTTGTCTCCGTCGCCGCCGGAGTCGCAGTCAGTGGCCGCGCGAGTACCTCGCTCGGCAGGCAAGCGGCCGACGCCGCCACCAGCGCCGCGCTTCGCGCAAAATCCCGCCGTGAAATCTCCGCATCTCGTTTCTTCTCGTCCGCCATAAAAATCCTCCGAGCCCCGCTTCGCGCGTTATTTGGCCTGCCACTGGAAGCACAGGACGTAGCCGTCAGGATCCTTGAGGTACAACTGTTTCATGCCGTAGTGCGCAATTTTTGGCTCCTCCACATCCATCCCTCGATCCAGAAGGTGTTGGTAGGCCGCGTCCACGTCCGGGCAACCGAAGTAAATCGCCGTATCGTCGTGTGCCGCAACGCGGGCCGGATCAGGAACGGGCGGCCGCATATCGTCGTCGTAAGCCGTATTGAGCATCAGTTCCGCGCCGTCGAGCTTGAGCATCGCCCAACCAACGTCGTCGCTTCCGGGTTTGGACGTCGCGGCGACCTCGAAACCAAGTACGTCGCGGTAAAACTTGATCGACGTGGGCATGTCGAAAACCTGCAGCAGGGGAACCAGCCCTCGAACTTCAATGCCCATATGCACCTCGACGACAGACAGCCTATCATTCGAGGAACGAGTGTCAACACGCGGCGCAGAAAGGGAGTCTGGCATTTCAGTTTTGTGTTTCGGTTGATCAGGAACCAGGAGCAGGAGTTGTGGGCGCCGGGGGAGTTGCGGGGGTTGGCGAAGGTGACGCGGGATCAGGCGCAGGTGCGGCGGACGCAGGAGGCTGATCCGGAGCGCCCGCCGCGGCCACTTCCTTCACCACTTTTGCCGCCAGCTTCTGGCTTACCGGGCACGACGTATCGTTGATGCGGCATTGCGCGAGTGTCAGCTTGCAGCCGCAATCGCACGATTCTGAATTCAGCCGCCTCAGTGCGACCTTTTTTAGCTCCGGCGTGAGTCCGCTGAAGTCCACGTCCGGAAGCTCGGTGGCCAGAGCCGCGTTCTTCAGGAAAATTTGTCCGGTGTCCTGAAATGTTTCCACGCTCGCATCCACCGGCATTCCGAGCAACGAACGAATTTCGGCTTCGTACACGAAGGTGGGATACAAACCCACATGCTTCTGCACCACTTTCCCGTCCGGGCTCACCACGAACAACGTCGGCAGCGCCGGAACTCCGCCGTATTCGGCGAGAATTTCGCGGCTGGCCATCACGATGGGATAGTTGATTCCGAAATCCTTGGCGAATCTCCCGACCTCGCCTTCATCCGCGTCATCCAGCGAAATTCCCACCACCACCAGGTGATCCTTGTAGCGTGCGGCGAGATCCACAAGCTCGGGAATTTCGTCGCGGCACGGCGGGCACCAGGTAGCCCAGAAATTCAGCAGCACGACTTTGCCGTGCCACTCCGCGGTGGAAACCACGCTTCCGTCGATCGCGCGCACCAGGAATGCGGGAGCCTGCTGCGGATTCGCGGCGAAGCGGATCACGCGCATCTGGTTTGTCTGCGCATCTTCCGGCCGTGCTTCCGCCGGCGAAGTCTGCGCGGTCGGTTTGTCCTTGACGCTTACAACGGAGGGTGGCGCGACTTTGTGCGAGCGAGGAACGGGCGCGCTCGCGACATTCGCACGCCGCGATGTTCCCGCCGCGATGCCAATCGCCAGGCCCGCGAGACCCGCAATCACCGCCAGCACAACCATGAAGGACTTTTTCATTTTCCGCCCGACGCCCGATACATTATGCGGCAGACGCGGGCGACGAACAACAAGTAGTGAACGCCCTTCGAGCGAAGTCAATAACGCAGCGAGCGGGAATTGTTAAGTTGGGTCAAAGCGGGACAATCTTCCCGGATCGAAACATGTCCACTCGGCCTGAATCCGGCGCAGCGCCGCAAGTTGTTGAAAACGAATGCGGGACAAACCAACCTGTTGGACTTTCACTTGCATTAGCTGCTGCGTGGGTCGCGTTCCTACACGATCCGCACCGACTGGTGAGTGGGGAGGAAGGGGCCCACTTACCGGGAGAAGCGGGTCGTTCCCACCTGCCTCTGAGAGGGAAGCTAGGATGGATGACCCCATGATTCGGCCACGCCTAGACCGAATCAACGGAACGCGACCTTTGGGGGCTCTGGATCCCAAGCCGGAGCCCCCTCCTTTTTTCCGCCCCACCTTCTGAATCTTTCGCTGACGCCGGTCGCGATCGCACCCGCCCGAATTTATTTGATCAGCCTGATGGTATGATCTGCCGGTCGGGATGCTCTCTTTCGATTTGCAGTGCCGGCGGAGATCGACAAGACAGCTCCCACGAAGGTTGGGAAAGCGAACATTTTAGACCTCACGCGCCCGCAACAGGAATCTTCCCTCAGCCCGCGCCGCTCAGCCGCCCTGCTTTTGACGCTGGGCGCGGTCATACTCGCGACCGACCGCTGGTTCACGGAAGTCGACGATGAATGCGCTATCATCGACCAGGCGGCTACTCCGATTTCCCAGACTTTGCGTGTCTTTTTGAGCGGCGCCGGGCAGCACGAGCATCCTCCTCTCTACGATATCTTTCTGCATTTCTGGCTGCGCTTGACGGGCGGCAACTTGCATCTGCTGCGAGTCCCGTCCGTGCTTTTCTATCTTGCGGGGGCGTGGATCCTGGCGGAGGTTGCCAGGAAAATGGGAGGCGGCCGCAGCCAGTGGTGGCTACTCGCAATCGTCGCGCTTTGGCCGTTCGGCTTCCACTTCGGCCGTTTGACCACGTGGTATTCCCTGAGCTTCCTGCTCGTTTCGCTGCTCACGTTCGCTTATTTCAAGTGCGTCGACCAGCCTTCTGCCGCGAACTGGCTCTGGTTCCTGCTCGCTTCCCTGGCGCTCGTCTATTCCAACTATTTCGGCTGGGCATTCCTCCTGTGCCTCGCGTTCGATTACGCGATCCGCAACCGCGAGCAATTCGCACGGGCCGTGAGCCACCTGCTCGCAACTGCCGTAATCCTGTGCGTCGCCTACTGGCCATTGTGGGGCACGTTCCACAGAGAGACGCAGGTCGGCGTTCAACCGCACTCTTCTCTAAACGGGATTGCGGTGAACCTGCTTTACAACGTCTATAGCGTTTTCGTAAGCGAGTCGGTGGCGCCCTGGTTCTGGTTTCTCGGTGTGCCGGCTTGCATCGCCATCGCGATTTGCCTATTTCTGACGCTGCGGCAGGCGCCGTACCCCGCGAAATCCCTGTTGCTGTATTTTCTCGTTCTGATTACCACGCTCTCCGCGCTGGGCGCCATCGTGCCCAAACGCGTTCTGATCATGAGCCCCTGGCTCATCCTGCCGGTCGCGGTGGCGCTCGGGACGGCCCATTTGCCCGGCAGGCGCATGCTCGCAGGCTCGCTTGCAGTGGTGGCTGCGATCGGATGGTTCGGAATCTTTTCGCGGCGCTTCTACGCCGCTCCTCACTGGGTTGAACCGTGGGAGTCCGTCGCGCAGGGAGCTGCGGGCGTCGTCCGCGAGGGAGGCGTCGTAGTAGGGAATAATCCCTCGTTCTTCTTCTACCTTACTTACTTGCTTCCGGTCGAACCTGTAGCGTCCGGTGGCGCAAACTTCGCGGGGCTGTTGCCGGATTCCGTCCGCGCCAAGGGCGTCTACACCCCCCCACAGTGGACAGCAGCCGGACATCCCATAGGGCACATCACACTGCTCGTGAAGGGACTTCACTACGGTTCGTCAGCTGATCTCACCCGCGAATCGCAATCCTGGCTCGACGCAAATTGCAGCCTGAAAGCCGACGAGCACATGGTCCGCGATTTTGGCTCGCAGGTAAAGCAGCAGTACGCCTGGATCCCGCAGCCCGAATGGCGCATCGAGTCACGCACGTACGTCTGCCGCTGAAGGAGTTTCTATTTCTGTGCGGCCGCGCCCGGAGAGGCCGAATACTTCTTCAAAACGTACGCCCCAAATCCATAGCCGCTGTGCGAGATTGCGAGACGGGAAATATGCGGGGGCGTCGCATTCAGCTGATCGAAGATTGGCCGGAAACCTGGTTTGTATTTTTCCTTATAATCCGTGGGCACGCCCGCCCTTCCCGAGCCGTTCCCGCTCAGAACAATGTAGTCGACCGCACGCACGCCCGGATCGCTGAAGACCAGATCGTACACCGTGTCCCTGTCCGCCAGGTCCCACCAGTAGTCGGTGGTCATCACTCCCTCGCCCGGGGGAACTTCCTCGCGCACACGCTGGTCGTTGACTGACAACTTCTGATCTGCCGGAAGCGTCCACAGGATGTATCCCCACCGTATGGATTGCGCAGAAGCCGCCATCCACAATACCAATCCGAGCGCCAGCAGAAATCGCCCACGCCAGGGGGACAACGACTCTTGGGCATGCGCCGCCAGCGCCACGCAGGCGATCAATAGCAAGCATCCTTGGAACCAGAAATAGGGATACTTACCGGGCATAGCGATGAACAGAACCACCCAGGAAGCCAGCAGAACAGCGATGCGCGAATACACGGGACGCAGATAGAACTTCGTAAGCCAGCCGCACAAAGCAGCGAACAGCAGTGGCCCGCCGATCAGCAATCCGTAATTGTATCCATACCGCATCATCGACTTCCAAAGCGCAACGAAGCCCAGCGAGCTGTTCCGTTGCTCGCCGGTAAGCGCGCTCAGGAGAGACGACTGCTCCCCGGCATGCTCGATCAACTGTCGATACGCGGCAGGGTGCGCAATCAGGATGGGCGCGACACAAGTCGCCGCAACGGAGAGACCCGCAAGCGACGCCACGGCGAGGTCCGCGATTCTCCCCGCTCGATCCGTGCGCGCGGTGAACAGTTCCAGGAGCACCAGCGGACTAAGAAACAGAAAAGCGCCGAGGCTGGTGCAGACGCAAAGCCCCAGCAACACGCCGCCAAGGGTAACGCGCCAAGGGTCCGGCAGCCGGCTCCGGAACGCCACCGCAGCCCACATAGCAAATACGATGCCGAGCTCGTCCGGCCGCCCCGCCGTGCCAAGCGTCGCCAGCAGAGCGCCGCTTAGCGCCGCCCATCTCCAGTCCACACGGTAAACGGTGCGCGTGAAGATCATCGCCGACCACATCAGCAGCAGATGAATCATCGCGTCGTAGGCAAAGCACAAACGCGGTCCGAAGCCGAGGAGCTTGACGTAGACGCCGAACAGGAAGGTATAGATGGGCGGCTGCGCGAAGTAGATTTCCGACAGCGGCGGCCCTTCGGTGAGGCGCCCGGTAAGTTCCGGAGCGGCGAAATGCCCGGTCGCTGCCCAGTTTCTACCCGCCGCCTTGAAGAAAACCTCGTCGGTGACCGCAAGTCGCCCGGGCACGATCACGCTAAGGAAGTAGGCTAGGCTCAGTGCCGCCAACAGCGCGAGTGCTACTTTTCGCCCGGAGCTGTTTGCCGTCTCGAAGGTCACGACTCTCCCATCCGTCGCTCGAACGACAGCTCTATTACCACGAACCCCGGCATTCGTGGGCGTATTTCTCGTTCGCTTTATCTTTGCCAAGCTCCCTAAACTCGGAATTCGGGCAAAAAATCGGCCGCTTGACCGGGCCATCCCCGCTTGCTAGGCTTTTTAAGCAGTCTCCCTCGAATGCGCGCGGTTTCGGGGTTAGATATCGCGTACTGCACTGAATATAATAGACTTATTTACACGTCCGTCCCTGAGGAATCGCCATGCTCGAAGCCATTGTCATTATTATCGCGTTGGGTGGATTGGAAATCACTCTCTGGTGGGCTGACCACAACCGGCAAGCCGAGCAGCTGGCTACGCTCGAGGCCATCTGGGTGGAGCTGGCCATGTTGAACGAGGACCGTGGGTCGAGAGACTCCCGCCAGCCTCTGGAAAGTTCCGCTTCGAAAACAGTCGATCTGGCCATGTCGGTGGGTCAGACACCGACTGTCGTCACGCAATAGGCGGTCCTAGGCGGTCGCGGGCGGCACCTGCCGCAGCACGGGGATGCGCGCGTTGCGCAGGACGTGTTCCACCACCGATTCCTTCAGCCGCGACGCATCGTAATCGAAGTGCAGGTGGTTGGTTTTCTCGTCGAACCGAAAGCGCTGCAGGCCGTAGGTGTTCGCAAAGTTTCCCAGAGCGCGGTACTGCTCGGGCGCCAGCGGCTTCTGAAGCTCGTAGGTAACGGTCATGAATGTCATGGCCCGAATTATACCATCGGCCGACGCAGCGAGTAGAAGCCATCCATAAATGGAACTCGTCAGGGCACGGTTTCAGCCGTGCCAAGAAAGCCCCGCGGACAAAGGGTTTTAATCCCTGAGGGGGCAAACGGCCGGGTCGAAGCATTTATGAGATAGACGGTTTCCTAAACGTGCGCCGTCTCGTGCTGCGGCAGTTCGTCGGTGACCACGGTGAATTGCTTCAAGTTCGCCGTACCGAACGATGTGGTGAGCGCTACATCGGATGCGTCTCGACCCACGGCCATCAGCACCCGCCCGATGCGCGGCTGATTGTTACGCGCGTCGAACGTCCACCAGCGGTCTTCCAGGTACACGTCGAACCACGCGCTGAAATCCATGGGAGCGGGCGAAACCGGCACTCCGATGTCGCCCAGGTATCCGGTCGCGTACCGAGCCGGGATGTTCAAGGCCCGGCACATGGTTATCGCCAGGTGCTGAAAATCGCGGCAAACGCCGAAGCGATTGGTAAAGACATCGAGCGCCGTTTTCTGGGCGCTTGCGTACTGGTATCCGAAGGTTACCTTCTCATGAACCCATTGGCACACCGCCTGCACCCGGTTCCAGCCGGGAGTGATCCCGCCGAAGAGCTCCGTCGCGATATTCGACATCCGGTCCACTTCGCAGTAGCGGCTGCTCAGCAGGTACTGGAGGGTGTCATTCGGCAAACGATGCACGGGTATCTCGCGGGCCCACGGCGCCACCGGATCGGGCTCGCCCGTGTCGTGTATCAGGGTTGAATTGCTCAGCCGGAGCTCCCCCGCGGGAGCGAGAAAGCGGCAGCAGGTGTTTCCGAAACTGTCGGGGTAGCACTCGAAGTGCGTAGCGGAGTTAATCTTCAATTCGTCGAGCTTCCGCAGATCGTTTACCCGGGAAGCATGCACCTTCAGCAGCGCTACAAACGGCACGGGAGCAGGCGTCTCGAAAACAATCTCATATCCCAGGCGAATCAGCATATTCGAGACGCAGCCCCGATCATTGGCACAGTGAGCTCGTATTGCCCGGCAAGTGCGAGTTCATTATGGAAATCCCAGCCTACAGTGCTCGTACGAGCCAGACGATCAAACAGATAAACAATATGGTCCCAAGCAATCCGTATCCAAACATGGTGCCTCCTTACCTTACGAGCGGCTATCTCTATCTCCGCTTACACAGTCTATTGGAAGACCGGCCCTGGAATCTGTCCCGTACGACACACGCGGTCAATTCATAAGTGGCGGGTTATCGTGTTCCCGGGGATTATAGCGGGCGTGCCCGGTTGCTCAAAGAGAATAGAGTTTTGGGGCCGTTCAGCTTATAGGAAAGAGGAGCTTGACGATTCTGCGGGCTTGTGAGCATATCGTGCCCAGCTTGCGTTATCGGGGGAGGAGATTCTCCATGATTCCAACCAAGACGCTTTCGCTGATTCTGTGTTTCGCGTTTGCTGTATTCGCGCAGGAACAAAGACCTGCGGCGGCTAATCCCACGAATCCTACGTTTCCGCCCCCGCCTGCTTCCACCGTCTCAGGAGTTGTGGAGCAGGAACTTTCCTTCGTGGAAAAGAACGTCCTCGCGCTCGCCAATGCGATGCCCGAAGACAAGTACAATTTCACGCCGGACAGCCTTTCGATCGAGGGGAGTGATTACAAAGGCGTCCGGCCGTTCGGGATGCAGGTGATCCACATTGCCGGGGCTAATTACCTCTATTGGTCGGGCGTGCTCGGCGAACCGATTCCCGCGGGCATTCTGGGCCCGAACCCGTCGAAATCGTTCGAGTCCAAAGACGCCAGCATCAAGCTGCTGACCGATTCGTTTGCGCTGGGACATCGTGCCGTCGCCACGCTAACCGCTGA